>NZ_JAXCIS010000060.1:0-105938 GCF_034044025.1 Pseudomonas sp. SED1 | reverse complement strand
TGATCGCATTTCAAGGCGGGATTTCAGCGCCCGAGCATCTTCACCCAGCGCGACGGCGGCATGCCGAAGGTGCTGCGGAATTGCCGGGTCATGTGGCTCTGGTCGGTAAAGCCGGCGGTCAGTGCCGCATCCACCAGTGACTGGCCCTGGCCCAGCAAGCTGCGCACCAGGTCCAGGCGGCGCATGGTCAGGTAGCGATAGGGGCTGGTGCCAAACAACAACCGAAAATCCCGCGACAACGCCCAGCGGTCGCGGTTGGCGTATTCCGCCATTTCATCGAGGGTGATCGGCCGGCCCAGGGCGCTGTGGATAAACTCCCGCGCGCGCTCGGCGGCGCGGTAGTCGAAGGTCTTGCGATTCACCGTGATGCCCGACGCGTTATTCAGCGCCTGGGCCAGGTCGAACATCGCGTCCTGTTCCTGCAACGGATCAATCGGGCAATCCAGGCTTTGCAGCAACACTTCACTGGCGCGGTACAGCCACGGGTCGCTGGACAATCCGCCGGGGATGAACGGCAGCGGCTTGCCACCGAGCACTTGCTGGATCAGCGCCGGCTCCACGTAAATCATCCGGTATTTGAAACCTTCCTCGCTGCCGGCCCACCCGTCATGCACTTCATCGGGATGAATCACCATGGTCCGCCCCGGCAGGCTGTGGGTCATGCCGCCGCGATAGTGAAAACTCTGCACACCGAACAGGGTACGGCCGATGGCGTAGGTGTCGTGGCGATGAGGGTCGAAGCCAAACCCGGCAAAATACGCCTCGATACGCTCCAGGCCACTGGCGTGGGGCGCGCGGTGCAGCCAGTCGAGAGAGGGTTTGATCATGGTGTCAGTCGCAGGTCGGGACGCAAATACGTTACCCCAGTGTGACCGGGCTGTCTGCTGCGGTCTTGAACGATTGTGCCATTGCTGAAATTTCGGGGGCCAGTATCGGTTTTGCGTTCAGGTATCGCTAATCATTAAAAAATGATTGTTTTACGATAATTAATCGTCTATTTTTCCGCCTCAAATTTCTGAGAGGCTTACCCATGAATTCCCAACGTCTTGCCCAGCTCAGCCAGCGCATGGCACTGCTTACCCTGTTGTTGATTGTCGCCATACTACTGCTCAATACCGCCGCGTGGCTTTACCCGCAACAAAGCGCTTCGTTCGGATTTGGTTTCGCCTTGAGTGGCAAACAAATCGAGGGGCGGGCGGAGATGGTGGCGGCTTTCCCTTGGTGGCAGACACTGGGCGGCGTCCTGCTCTCCAGCATTCCCTTGATGGCGCTGGTGTCCGGTTTGAATCATTTGCGCCAGCTGTTCCAGAACTATGCTCGTGGGGAGTATTTTTCCTGCGCCGCCGCGCAGCACTTGGGTAAAGTAGGCCGGGCCGTGGCACTGTGGGTGTTGCTGGATTTTCTGTGTGAGCCCTTGCTCAGTGTCTGGGTCACGATGAACGAGCCGGTTGGCCAGCGGCTGCTCACCTTGAGTTTTACTCCGCCCAGCATCGTGGCGCTGTTTCTCGCCGGCTGCATTTCGGTGATCGCGCGTATCCTGTGGCAGGCCAGTGAAGTGGATTCTGAAAACCGCACGTTTGTTTGAGAACAGCATGTCTATTGTGATTGAGTTGGACGTTATGCTCGCCCGGCGCAAGGTCAAGTCCAAGGACCTGGCCGCCGCCATTGGTATCACCGAACAAAACCTGTCATTGCTCAAGCAAGGCAAGGTCAAGGGCATACGGCTGGCGACCCTGGATGCAATCTGCAAATATCTGGAGTGTCAGCCGGGCGACCTGCTGGTGCATGAACCCGAACCTGAGCTGTAAACGGCAAGGATCTTTAATTCCCTGAAGGATGGATCAACCGATGCTTTTCCCAAGCCTGCCGTACGCCGCGCCTCTTCTGTCGCTAGCCTTGCTCTGGACCGTCGCGGTCGTCACCCCCGGCCCGAACTTCTTCAACACGGCGCAATTGGCCGCCAGCTGCTCGCGCCGCCATGGCGTGGTGGCGTCCGCTGGCGTGGCCACCGGCACCGTGATGTGGGGCCTGGCCGGCGGCTTGGGGATCAAGTCATTGTTTACCGCAGCGCCGATGCTGTACCTGGCGTTCAAGATCATTGGCGGCTGCTACCTGATTTACCTGGGGTTGAAACTGTTCCGGCGCTCGGCACCGGCCATGGCCCAGAACCTGTTGCCCGACGAACCTCGGCGCTCGCTGTTTTCCGCCTGGCGCCTGGGTTTATTGGGCAACCTGTCCAACCCCAAGGCGGCGCTGTTCGTCGCGACGATCTTTGCGTCCACCATGCCCCCATCACCGTCGCCGATGCTGCTGACCCTGGCCGTGATCACCATGGCGACGCTGTCATTCAGCTGGTATTCCTGCGTGGCGCTGGTGTTTTCCAGTGAGCGGATGGCCAACGTCTACAGCCGCTCGCGCAAGTGGCTGGACCGGTTTGCCGGTGGTTGTTATGTGCTGTTCGGGGCCACGCTGGTAGCGAATCGCTGACGGCTCATGGTAAGAAGCCTTAATTTCAAACGTGAGGCCGATCATGAGCAAGCTGCGGGTAGGGATTATTTTTGGTGGCCGTTCGGCCGAGCACGAAGTGTCGCTGCAGTCGGCGCGCAACATCGTCGATGCGCTGGACCGTTCGCGCTTCGAGCCGATCCTGATCGGCATCGACAAGGCCGGCCACTGGCACCTCAACGACACCTCGGGCTTCCTGCTCAACGAAGAAAACCCGGCGCTGATCGCCCTCAATCAATCCAATCGTGAACTGGCGGTCGTGCCGGGCAAGGCCAGCCAGCAACTGGTGGAAACCGCCAGCCAGGCCTCACTGGAACACGTCGATGTGATCTTTCCAATCGTCCACGGCACCCTCGGCGAAGACGGCTGCCTGCAAGGCCTGCTGCGCATGGCAGACCTGCCGTTTGTCGGCTCCGACGTGCTGGGTTCGGCCGTGTGCATGGATAAGGACATCAGCAAACGCCTGCTGCGCGATGCCGGGATTGCCGTGACGCCGTTCATTACCCTCAACCGCAGGAATGCGGCGCGTACCACCTTCGACCAAGCCCAACAGAAACTCGGATTGCCGATGTTCGTGAAACCGGCGAACCAGGGTTCGTCCGTGGGTGTGAGCAAGGTGGCCAGTGAGGCTGAATATCACGCTGCTGTAGAGCTGGCGCTCGGGTTTGATGAAAAGGTGCTGGTGGAGTCGGCGGTAAAAGGCCGGGAAATCGAATGCGCCGTGTTGGGCAACGAGAATCCCATCGCCAGCGGTTGTGGCGAGATCGTGGTGCGGGACGGGTTCTATTCCTACGACAGCAAATACATCGATGACCAGGCGGCCCAAGTGGTAGTGCCGGCGGATATCAGTGTTGAAGCCAGCGAGCGCATTCGTGCGTTGGCCATCGAAGCGTTTGAAACCCTGGGCTGCGCCGGGCTGGCGCGGGTGGATGTGTTTCTGACGGATGAGGGCGAGGTGCTGATCAACGAAATCAACTCGTTGCCTGGGTTCACCCGCATCAGCATGTACCCGAAGTTGTGGCAGGCGGCTGGCATGAGCTACAGCGAGCTGGTGAGCCGGTTGATCGAGCTGGCGCTGGAGCGGCATGCGGGGCGTAAGGGGTTGAAGATTAGCCGGTGATTTTTACGGATTTAGATCTGGGCGGGCTGGAATGCTGTACCTGCCCATACCGGCCAGCTTTGATGTCGACAATTGCAGCGAGTAATTCCTCGCCGATGTTGCGTTTGGTGTCGCGTTTTTTAAGTCGGTGCTTGGTGAGCGGCATGAGGGCCTGCCTTCGATTTTTTGCGAAGGATCTTCGCAATTTGCATGATCAGCAAGACCAACTTTGTTACCGGCCGAAGATTGGTTTGGGAATCTGATAAATACCTTTTCATGAGTAAGATCTCATTGTGGCGAGGGAGCTTGCTCCCGTTGGGCTGCGCAGCAGCCCTGAAACTGAGTTTGGTGCTCTTGCTGAAAAAACGCATCATCTCATTCTGGGGGCGCTTCGCACCCCAACGGGAGCAAGCTCCCTCGCCACAAATATGGTGTTGCCGGAGAGGTTGTATTCGGCCGCTTTATCGTTGCGTTTTTCGCGAGATCCACGAATACAACAACGTCTTCCTTTCCGTACTGTCATGGGTCCTTCTGCGGTAACTCGCGAATGCCGGCGAGGTGCAATACGTACACACTTCACTGACCTCCACCTGCTCACGCTTTATCCCCGCAGCCTCCAGCAAAATCAGTGCGTACTGGCTCAAATCGAACCATGCACTAGACGCCTGCCTCGGCTCAGGCGGCGCAATCTGTGGCGTCAACAGCGGCCCCGGCTGCTCAAACGTCCAAGGCGCATTCCCATCCCGCCACAAATGCCCCTGACTCGCCTGCAACTGCGCTACAAACTCGCCACTCACCTCATAACAACAAGGCTTGATCGAAGGCCCAATCGCAATCTGCAACTGATCCAGCGCCATACCCTCGGCGGTAAACCGTTGCATGGCATTGGCGATGATCCCGCCTTGCAGTCCCTTCCAGCCGCCATGAATCGCCGCGACAAAGTCCCCGTTCTCCGAGGCCATCAGCAGCGGCAGGCAGTCGGCGGTGATCACCGCAATTGGCTGCGTATCCCGGCTGAAAACCCCATCGGCTTCAACCGTATTGGCTGCCAGCTCCGGGCGCCATTCAAGGGTCGTGGCGCTGTGCACCTGTTTGCAGATAAACACCTCGTCAGGCCGCAATGGATCGTCAATCGAACAAAACCCATGATCGACGCCAGCAAGGGCGCCGAGGTTATTTGCCTTGTGCACGCGCAGCTCTCCAATGAGTCAACTCAATCCCCCAGCGCTTCGCCTTCACGGCGTGGATCAGCCCCGCCGATCAACGACGCTTTGCCCTGCGCATCGCGCACCCGGACGATCGCCTGGGCGCCGCTGGTCATGTCGATTTCGCTCAGGGCGTGGCCTTTGTCCTTCAGCGCCTGTTTCAACGGTGCACTGAACAACCCGGCTTCCAGCTCGGTCGCGCCGTTGCGGCTGCCGAAGTTGGGCAGGCCGACGGCGGCTTGCGGGTCGAGGTTCCAGTCGAGCATGGCCACCAGGGACTTGCTCACATATTCGATGATCTGCGATCCGCCCGGGGAACCAACCGTGGCCACCAACTCGCCGCTCTGACGATCAAACACCAACGTCGGCGCCATGGACGAACGCGGACGTTTGCCCGGCTCGATCCGGTTGGCTACCGGCTGGCCGTTCTCTTCAGGAATGAAGGAGAAGTCGGTCATCTGGTTATTCAGCAAAAAGCCCTGGACCATCACATGGGAACCGAACGCCGCTTCCACCGTAGTGGTCATCGATACCGCGCCACCTACGTCATCCACTGCCACCACTTGCGAGGTGGAAATGCGCAGCGGCGAGCGATCCGGCGCATAGGCCACTTCAATCCCGGCCGGCTTGCCAGGCTTGGCGACGCCCATGCTGCGTTCACCAATCAACGCGGCGCGGCTGGCCAGATAGTTCGGAGCGATCAGCCCGGCAACCGGCACCGGCACGTAGTCCGAATCGGCCACGTATTGGGCGCGGTCGGCGTAGGCCAGGCGATCGGCCTCGGCGATCAGGTGCACCGCTTCGGGCACCGGCTCCAGGCCTGCTGGTGAGTCGCTCTTCACCGGCTTCAACGGCGCGAGGGCCATGCGCGGGTCGCGGGCTTCCAGGGCCTGCAACGTACCGAGGATCTGCGCAATGGCAATCCCGCCCGACGACGGCGGTGGCATGCCGCAGACTTTCCAGCGCTTGTAGTCAGTGCACAACGGCGCCCGCTCAACCGCGTTGTAGCCTTTGAGGTCGGTCAGCGTCAGGCTGCCGGCGTTGCTGTTGCCCTGCACCTTGCGGGTAATTTCTTCAGCAATCGGGCCGTAGTACAGCGCGTCCGGCCCTTCCTTGGCGATGCGTTCGAAGACGTTGGCCAGCGCCGGGTTTTTCAGCAGTGTGCCGGTGGCCTTGGGGCTGCCGTCGGCGTTCAGAAAGTACGCGGTCATTTCCGGCGAGCGGGTGATATAGCGGTCGGCGGCAATCAGGCTGTGCAGGCGCGTGGAGATCGGGAAGCCCTGTTCAGCCAGGCGAATGGCCGGCTCGAACAGCGTCGCCCATTGCAGGTGGCCGGTCTTCTTGTGGGCCATCTCCAGGGCGCGCAACACGCCCGGAGTTGCCACGGAACGCCCGCCAATCTGTGCATCGGGGAAGGCCATCGGCGTACCGTCCGCCTTCAGGAACAACCGCTCGGTAGCGCCCGCCGGTGCGGTTTCACGACCGTCGTAGGCGTGCACCTGCTTGCCGTCCCACAGCATGATGAACGCGCCGCCGCCGATCCCGGAGGACTGCGGCTCCACCAGGGTCAGCACGGCCTGCATGGCAATCGCGGCGTCGATGGCCGAGCCGCCCTTGCGCAGGATTTCCCGCCCGGCTTCGGCGGCCAGCGGGTTGGCAGCGGCGGCCATATGGCGCTCGGCGTGGCGGGTGCTCATGTCGGTGCGATAGCCCGAACCGAGTTCCGGGGCGGGCGGCAGTTCAGGCGCGGTGGCGCTGTGGCAGGCGGCGAGGGTGAGGGCGGCGGTGATCAGCGAGAGGGTGGTAAGGCGTTGGCGGTGGAAAATCGAAAACACGCGATGACTCCGTTCATTTGAGAATGATCTGTTGTCCGTGTAGGGAATGTACCTCAGTGCTTTGGGAGAGGGGAGATTGATCTGTATTTGGTTGTGCGGTACAACTATATCTCTCTTCATTCGGGCAAGAGGTTTCCCCGTGAACCGTTCCAGGCCAGACCTTATCGATCAGATCCGCTGTGCGTCGCGCCTTATAGTGCGGGAGCTGGGCTTCATGCAGCCGAAGTTGGCAGCCAGCCGTTATCCACCGTCATCAGTGCACACGATTGTTGAAATCGGCGAGCGTGGCGCACTGACGGCGGCTGAACTGGTCACCTTGCTGGGCCTGGAAAAATCCTCGGTGAGCCGTATGGTGCGCAAGCTGATCGAGGCGGGCGAGCTGGAAGAGTTTGCCAACGAGGACGATGCTCGCTCGAAAAAACTGCGGCTCACCACACGAGGCCAGAAGACGTTACGCGACATCGAAACGTTTGCCCGGCGCCAGGTGGGCGAGTCGATTGGTGACTTGTCCAGCGAACAGCAGCAGGCCGTCAGCCGCGGGCTTGATCAGTACGCCGCAGCCCTGCAAACCCAACGCACCGGCGTCCGGCAGCCAAAGCGCTACAGCATTGCCCGTGGCTACCGGCCTGGAGTGATTGGGCGCATCGCGCAGATGCACGCGGAGTACTACGCCAAGCATGCGAATTTTGGCCAACCGTTCGAAAGCCTGGTGGCGGCGGACATGGCCGAGTTGATGGGACGCCTGGCCAACCCGCGCAACGAAGTGTGGGCGGTACTGGATGGGGCGCAGATTGTGGGTTCGATTGCCATTGATGGCGAGGGCGAAAACGGCGAGGCGATCTTGCGCTGCTTCATCCTGGACCCGTCGGCCCACGGCCAGGGCTTGGGCAAACGGCTGTTGCAAGAGGCGCTGGATTTCTGTGACGGGCACCGGTTCCCGGCGGTGCGGCTGTGGACGTTCAAGGGTCTGGATGTGGCGCGCAAGCTCTATGAAAACGCGGGCTTTGTGCTGGAGTCCGAGCAGGACGGGCAGCAGTGGGGCAAGTCGGTGGTGGAGCAGTGTTTTGTGCGGCACGCTGTTTGACGCAACAGCGCCCCATGCCACGGGGCGCTGGCGCCTGGCGGGTTAAAAGTCCCAGCGCGTGGTGAGCATCACATTGCGCGGGGTGCCGTAATAGGCCGTGTTATAGAACCCGATGTTGGTGTAGTACTGCTTGTCGAACAGGTTGTTGACGTTCAGCGTCGCGGAAAGATGTTCGCTGACCTGGTACTTGGCCATCGCGTCCACCACCCAATACGCTTCCTGCGAGAACTCTTCGTTTTGCGCCTTGGGCCGGTTGTACACCACTTGCCAGCTTCTGCTCTGCCAGCGTGCGCCGCCGCCGAGGGTCAGGCGGTCCAAAGGGCCTTTGAGCTTGTACGAGGTGAAGAAACTGAGCTGGTCCTCCGGCTCCCAGGTCGAAGCCTTGTCGCCATGTTCATCCCGCAGGATCTTGTGGGTGTAGCCGGCCTGGGCCTGCCAGCCCGGCGCCAGCTCGCCGGACATCTCGGCCTCGAAGCCCTTTGTCTTGGCCTTGATGCCTTTTTCGGCATACCCCAGGGACGGATTGGTAGGCGCGGCGTTGTATTCGGCGTCCGGCTCCGCGCGGTTGGTTTCATGCACTTCGAAGTAGGCCATGCTGGTGTTGAGCCGGCCCTCGAAGAACTCGCCCTTGAGGCCGGTCTCGTAGTTCTTGCCTTCATCCGGTTCCAGCAATTTGTTATTGCGGGAGCGGCTGTAGCTCGACGGCATGAAGATGTCGGTGTAGCTGGCATACGCGGTGAAGTTATCGTTCAGGTCGTAGGTGACTCCGGCGTAGGGCACCAGCTTGCCGGTCTCGGTGGAGTCGTCGTCGCCGCGCAATTTGTAGTTGGCCACGCGGCTGCCGAGGAACAGGTTCAAGTCGTCCGTGAGGTTGAAACGTGCGGCCATGTAGCCGGCGGATTGCCGGGTGGTGGCGTCGATGGTGCGGGTCGGCGCGCCCCAGTCTGGCTCCGGCACATTGCCGTCGAAATTCCAGAAATCGATCTGGTTATTGCCCACATAAGTGGGGGCCCCGTAGTCCTTTCCGGTCCAGTGGGAGTTCGAAGCTGACGCGCCAATCACCAGTTCATGGGTACGGCCCAGCAGGCTGAATGGGCCGCTGGCGTAGATATCGCCCGAGTCGGCGCGGGTATTGCCGGTGAACTTGTTCGCGTACAGGGAAGACAAGCCGGTGGCGGGGAACGGCCCACTCATGACCGAGCCCAGGGGCGCGTCGTAGCCCATGAGTTGGTGCGTGTACTGGCCCTTGATCACCCAGCCATTGTCGAAGTTGTGTTCCAGGGTGGAAAACGCGCTGCGGGAATACTGCTCCCAACGGCTCCACTTGGCGCCGTTGTTATAGGAGCGTTTCACGTCGATGCGGTTGCCGCTGCGGTCGAACAACGCCCGGCTACCGGACCAGCCCGAGCCCTGCGGGTCACTGTTCTGGTAATCGAAGCCGACGGTGAGCAGGGTGTCTTCGGTCAGGTCAGCTTCCAGTGTGCCGAAGTACACATTGGTGTTGCGCTGGTAGTGGTCCATGAACGAGTGCTTGTCCTGGTACGCCGCCACTGCACGGCCACGCACGTTGCCGCTGTCGGTCAGCGGGCCACTCACGTCGATCTGGGAGCGATAGTTGTCCCAACTGCCGGCGCCGAGTTCCACGCTGGCCTTGAAGTCGCGGGTGGGCTTTTTGCGGATCAGGTTGATCGTCGCACCGGGGGCGCCAGCGCCGGTCAGCAGGCCGGTGGCGCCCTTGAGGATTTCCACGCGGTCATAGATCGCCATGTCGGTCAGGGTCTGGCCGGACGAGTAGGCAGAGTTGCGCAGGGTAGGAATGCCGTCGTACTGGAAGTTCTCCACCGAGAAGCCGCGTGCGTAGTAGTTATTGCGCTCGCTGTCGAAGGTCGACACGGTGATGCCCGGCGTATGGCGCATCACGTCATCGATTGAGGTAAGCGCGAAGTCATCCATATGCTGGCGCGTGATCACGGTGATCGACTGCGGGGTTTCCCGTGGGGTCAGCACCATGCGCGTGGCGGTGGCGATGGTGCCCGGAGTATAGGAACCGCTGCCCTCCGTGATGGTGCCCAACTGGTTGGCAGTGATCTCTGTGGCGCCCAGCGACAGCGCGCCGCTGGCTACCGGCAGGCTTTCCAACTGATAGCCATCGGCATTGCCGGCTGCGGCAAAACCGGTGCCGGCCAGCACCTGCGCGAACCCGTCCGCCACGCTGTAGCTGCCGCGCACACCGGGGCTGTTCAACCCGGCCACCTGTTGCGACAGGAACGAAATCGGCACACCGGCGGCCTGGGCGAAGCGGGTCAGTACATCACCGAGTTTGCCGGGCGCGACGTCGAACGCCTGCACCTGCTGTTGCGCGTAAGTCAGGCCCGGCACCGCCAGCGGCAGGCAGCCAAGCAACAGTCGACTGGCCAGTAACAGGCCGCCGCGAGTGGGGGTTGAAGACATGTTATCGGTGCTCCTTTGGATGTTGGCCAAGGGAAGGACGCGGTAAAACCGAAAACACGCAGCGAGGCGCAAAAATTATTCGGCCGGTACTTTCAAGCGCACACGGGTAAGCCACGGGGTGTAGGTGCTGACTTCAATCGGCAGGGTGCGCGTGAGCAGGCGCAACGCGCGGTCGCTGTCGTCCGTCGGCAGCATCACGCTCACCCGAATGCCTTGCAGCGCCTTGCGATCGAACATCAGCACTCCCGGGCGATGCCGCGCCAGGCGCTCAAGCACATCCGCCAGCGGCTCGTCATTGGCCAGCAACTGGTGGGCCGTCCAGGCTTGCTGCTGCGCCTGCACGTCGACGCTTTTCGGCGTGCCCGGCCCGTTTGCATCCAGGCGCACTTGCTGGCCGGGGGCGAGGGTGATCGTGTGCCCGGCACTGTCGATGCGGGTTGAAGATTCGAGCATCTTGACCACGGTGGCTGTGTCGCTGAGTTCGACGATAAAGCGCGTGCCCAGGGCGCGAATGCTGCCTTGCGGAGTGTCGACATAAAACGGCCGCTGGGCGTCCTTGGCCACCGTCACCAGTAGTTCGCCGTGCAGCAGTTGCACGCGGCGTTCGGTAGCGTCCAGGTGCAGGTTCACGGCGGAGTTGCCTTCCAGTTCCAGGTCACTGCCGTCGGCCAGCAGCGTCTGATGCCATTCGCCACGGTCGGTACTCAGGTCGGCGAACAGATAGCCACGTTGCTCGTACTGGTACGCCGGCACGCCCGCTAGCAGCAGGGCCAGGGCGAGACACTTGACCAGCGTTGCCGCGTGGCGAGGCTGCCGGGCGCGGCGCAATGCGGCACGGGCCGGGGCTTGTTTAAGAGGCTGCAAGTGGCCCTGAAGGCGGGCAATGGCTTGCGGGTGCTGCGGGTCGGCGGCCAGCCAGGCGCGAAATGCTTGTTCGCTGGCGTCGTTGCCTTCGTGATCCAGCCGCACCAGCCATTCGGCAGCCTGGCGAAGCACAGCGTGGGGCAGAGGCTGGTTCATGGCTGGGCGCACGCATCGCACGCCAGCAAGGCTTCCACCAGGTCGTTCTGTACCGTGCGCACCGAGACCCCAAGGCGCAGGGCAATTTGCGCCTGGTCCAGGCCTTCGAGGTAGCGCAGGATGAAGGTGTCGCGTATCCGCTTGTTCATGCGCGCCAAGGCCCGATCGATCGCTTCAAGCATTTGCGCGGCTTGCAGGATCTGCTCCGGCGATGGGGCTTGCTCAAGGTAGGCGGCGCAGCGTTCGAGCTCTTCGCGGTAGGCCTGCTCCACGCGTCGGCGGCGGCCACTGTCCATCAGCAACCGGCGGGCGATGGTGGCCAGATAAGCCCGTGGCTCACCCGGTGCGACGTAAGTGCCCGATGCCAGCAAGCGTACGAAAGTGTCTTGCGCCACGTCGGCCGCCTGATGGGAGCAATGCACGCGACGCCGCAACCAGGTCAACAACCAGCCGTGGTAGCCGCGGTACAGCGCATCGAGCGTAGGAGCGTCGGTGGGCGAAGACAGCTTCATGAGAGAGAGTCGTAAGTGAGAATTAATCCCATTCTAGTTGTTTCAAACTTCGGGCTGCAATAGAAAGCCCGCATTGCGCGGGCTTTCGTGTCAGTGGCGGGTCACTCGTCGAGATTACCCATGGCCGTGGTATTGAAACCGCCGTCCACGTACATGATCTCCCCACTGATACCCGACGCCAGGTCCGAGCACAGGAAGGCGCCGGCGTTACCGACCTCTTCAATGGTGACGTTACGCCGCAGCGGCGTTTGCGCCTCGTTGGCGGCCAGCATCTTGCGGAAATTCTTGATGCCGGAAGCGGCGAGGGTGCGAATCGGCCCGGCGGACACCGCGTTAACCCGCGTGCCTTCCGGGCCGAGGGAGCCGGCCAGATACCGCACGCCAGCCTCCAGCGAAGCCTTGGCCATGCCCATCACGTTGTAGTTGGGCATGGTGCGTTCGGCGCCCAGGTAAGACAAGGTCAACAGGCTGCCATTGCGGCCCTTCATCAACTCCCGACCGGCCTTGGCCAGGGCCACGAAGCTGTAGGCGCTGATGTCGTGGGCGATGCGAAAACCCTCGCGGGTGGTGGCGTCGGTGAAGTCACCTTCCAACTGATCACCCGGGGCGAAACCCACGGAATGCACGATGCAGTCCAGGCCATCCCACTGCTTGCCCAGCTCGGCAAACACCTGGGCGATCTGCTCGTCACTGGCCACATCACACGGGAAACACAGCGCCGGGCTGGAACCCCAACCGGTGGCGAACTCTTCCACGCGGCCTTTCAATTTCTCGTTCTGATAGGTGAAGGCCAACTCGGCGCCCTCACGGTGCATGGCGGCGGCAATGCCCGAGGCAATGGACAATTTGCTGGCGACTCCCACGATCAAAACGCGCTTTCCGGCGAGAAAACCCATGTGTAGCTCCTTTTTTCAGGTTGTTCGGCAGTGGTGGGATTTCGACGGCGGGGGAATATTACGAGGCACATAGGTACGCGGGGAGATACTTTTCAGGGGGGCGGCATTAAGCTATCAATATTGGGTTTCCCCGGTTGCGCTTTACTACGGCAGCCACATTCTCACCGCCAAGGACTGGAGCTTCCATGCGTGCTTTACCGCTGGTTACCGTAGTGACCGCCCTCCTGCTGAGTGGCTGCAGCATCCCGTATCAAACCCCTCAAGCTCGCGCTCAGATAGAGCAGGACCTGGGGGTTTCCGGCAGTGACATCATCGATATCTCCTACACCAATTTTTGCAAACTGAAGTACGGCGACGAGGCGATCTGCCATGCCGAGCAAGGGTTAGCGGTGCTGACCCGCAAAGGCTTGATTCTGAGCAAGTATGAGGGCGGCCGGCATGTGCTTGCGTATGGCCTGAAAACCGCCGAAGTGCTGTGCGGCCATACCGCCACCTCACGGGAAGCGGCGGAAGCGCTGAACATGTTTACGGCGGACTCCAACTTTGTGTTGCTGCCGCTGGATGCAGACAAACACTGGAATGGAACGATGCACCGGGAGATGGTGGATTATTTGTTGGCCAATGGTCAGCCATTGTTGATCGGTGCTGGCGCAAAAGCAGTCAGGCCGGGCGGGAAGAAGAAGTACGGCGGAGGGATGATTCCGGGGACGAGGATTCCGTACTTTACGGAGTTTGAGTATTCGGAGTTGGTGAATCCTTGTCCGGGTGTCGCAAGTGATGCTGCCCACGGCGACTCAGCTGTTTAAATATCTTTGGGGTTGATCAGGGCGGTCAGTACATGGTCTGCCCAAACCCCGTTGATCTTGAGATACACCCGCGCCTCACCCTCCCGCTCAAACCCCAACCGAGCCAGCAGGCGCGCACTGCGCTCATTCTCCGGGCGGTAGTTGGCCATGATTCGGTGCAGTTGCATGGCGTCGAACACATGGGCAATCGCCACCGTCAGCGCTTCGTGCATCAGGCCCTGGCCTTGTGCGGATTCAGCCAGCGCATAACCCAAGTGACAGGCCTGAAACGCACCGCGCACGATGTTGCTGAAGTTGCAGGCACCGATGATTTGGTCCTGGCTGAATATCAGCAGGTGCAACGCTTCGCCGCTGGCGGTTTTGTCGGCCATGGCTTGGAGGCGTTCGGTGATGGCGTCCAGTTCAAAAAAGGCGTCGTCACGCGAAGGCTCCCACGGCTGCAGAAAGGTGCGATTTTGCAGCAGGTACGTTTGCAGGGCGCGAGCGTGGGAAGGGTGGGCGCCCAGCATTAAGAGGCGGTCAGTGCTGATGCCGGTAGCGGGGAATGTCATGCGTCACCTTCTTGTGGTTTGCCAGCCGGGCTATCCTGCCGCTTCAGTCGTACAGAATCCAGCCAGGCTGGCGTTCACATAATTCTTACCCGGGCACAGCTATGATGCTCGTCCTTATCCAATAAGCCTGACAGGGCGACCCATTATGAATGTGAGCGTTCTCTACGCGTTGGCTGCTGCGGCGTTGTTCGGCGCCAGCACCCCGCTCGCCAAGCTCTTGGGGGTGGATACGCCGCCCATCCTGTTGGCAGGGCTGCTCTATCTGGGCAGCGGCCTGGGTTTGGCCATCGTTCGGTTTGCTCGCGACCACGGCTGGAAACGGCCCGGGCTTGCAGCCGGAGAGTGGCCATGGTTGATGGGCGCCATCGTCTTTGGGGGCGTGCTTGCGCCTGTGGCGCTCATGTATGGCCTCACCCGTACCGCGGGCGCCACCGCATCGCTGATGCTCAATCTTGAGTCAGTGCTCACGGCCGTGCTGGCGTGGGTCGTGTTTAAAGAGAACGCGGATCGCCGGATTCTGATCGGCATGATCGCCATTGTTCTGGGCGGGCTCGTTTTGTCGTGGCCGCAAGGCACGGCGACGGCTCATGATTGGACGGGGCCGCTGGCCGTGGCGTTCGCCTGTTTTTGTTGGGCCATCGACAATAGCCTGACCCGTAAGGTCTCTGCCTCAGACGCGCTTTTTATCGCCGGGAGCAAAGGCTTGGCGGCGGGGGTGGTCAATTGCTGTTTGGCGTTGGCCATCGGATCGCAACTGCCAGCCGTGGCCGCGCTGGGGTCCATCATGCTGGTTGGGCTGCTTGGGTATGGCGTGAGTTTGGTGTTGTTTGTGCTCGCTCTGCGCGGGCTTGGCAGCGCGCGCACCGGGGCCTATTTTTCCACGGCTCCCTTCCTTGGCGCGGTCATCTCGATCCTGATCCTGGGCGAGTCGGTCTCGCTGATGTTCTTGCTCGCTGCCGCCTTGATGGCCATTGGAGTGTGGATTCATTTGATGGAACATCATGCGCACGAGCATCAGCACGATCCCCTCACACACGGCCATCGCCATACACACGACGAGCACCACCAGCATGTGCACGGCTTTGAGTGGGACGGTACCGAACCACATAGTCATGCGCATGAGCACGCACCGATCCTGCACAGTCATGCGCATTTTCCCGATGTGCACCATCGGCATAGACACTGACGTCTCTAGGGCAGTAGGGCCGTGGACTTTTCTTCAGGCATAAAAAAACGGCCTACCTTTCGGTAAGCCGTTTTTAGTACTAGGTGGACACAGTCACTTGAACTGGATCTATAACATCCAGTATTTAATGAGTAATTTATATTTTGTTTTGGTAAGGCATACACGTGGGCATACACGGCCAGCAGTTCTGTGGTAATCGACGCGCTCCTCAACCGTTGCTTGTTGAACCCAACGCGATTAGCGTTGACGTCAAATTGACTGCAGAGGCTGGGCGTTATGAGCTACAGGGATGTTGGGGATTATTTGTTCAGTGGAAATAGTGCCTCAAATGCGATGACTGGCCAAATCAACGGCGCTTGCGTTGAGATCAGTAAGCTTCCTGAAAAGCGAATTTTAGAAACAGACCCTGATGCGCTAGCGAGTTTCTTCATCGATAAATACGACGTTGAGATTCCAGTTCTCATCCATGAGGGGATCGTCGCGACTCATCACGAGCGAGAGGTGCAGGTTTACTTTAATTGGGATCGAGAGATGAGGAGTGTTCCCGGAGAGGCTTACGATTTTGAAGTGCCCTTTGAGGGAGAGGCTGATGTATTCAAGCTTCGTCCGAACCCATATGACATGTCTCCGCCTCAAGCTGTGGTGCGTTCGCAGCTACTGACCTTTACCGTTGCTGACCGCACTCTCTCCCCCGAGGCTGTAAAGTTTGAGCTGGATTCTCGCCTCGCAGCAATAGAGAAGTATTTAGAGGCTCACCGACGGCAATGGGCCGGATTTAAACAGCAATTATCTAGTGCTGTCTTGGCTGAGATCGAATCGCGACGAACCAAGCTACTTGAGCAGAAGGACACTGCCTCAAAGCTGTCAGGTATGGGAATTCGCCTGAAGGAAAAGCCAGGTGATGCTCGCAGTTATATTCCTCCGGCGGTCAAGCAGAAGGTCATACCCAAATTACCTCCAATGACGCCCGCTCGGGCCTTAGACCCGACTCTCGATCTTAAACAGTACGAGATGATTCTTGGTCTTGTTAGAGGGGCAGGTCACAGCATCGAACAGAGCTCATCGCGTACCAGAAAGCTCGACGAAGAAGCTTTGCGGGATCTATTTTTGGTTCCTCTCAATGCTCACTTTGGAACCGCCTCTGGAGAAGCGTTCAACTATCAGGGCAAAACAGACGTGCTGATACGTCATGAAGGCGGAAACTTGTTCGTTGCGGAATTCAAGATTTGGGGGGGAGACAAACGATTTTTAGCAACTATTGATCAGTTGCTGAGCTATCTGACGTGGCGAGATACCAAGGCTGCCATTGTGATGTTCAATCGTAACGTGGGTTTTACTGCGGTCGTCGAAAAAATGCGAATTTTAGTAAAGGACCATCCGCGATATGAGAGTGGTCCTGTGAATCTTGACGAGACTAGCGACCGTTACATTTTTTCGTTGCCGCAGGATAGCGAGAGGAAGGTCATCATCTCGCTCTTGGCATTCGATTTAGGATCCTAGCAGTGCTTTTGCCTGGCATGAGCCTGAAATGTCGGCGGGGCACCCTAAGGGATTCTTGAGTACACGGGGCATGAACCCGCGGGATCGTGGCAGCCGCAATCACACCAGCTTACTGAAATTTCAATGTTGAAATTGAAAGGATCTTGAAGAAAAAAGGGCATCGTTACCGTATTGGTAACGGTACTCGCAGATGGCTAAAGGGCAGGGCATATGAACAGGTGAACTGGATTTCATCAGGTTCACCTGTTCATTAAGCTGGGTGCGCTTCCGCTAACATGATCCGGCGGCTTTCCTACCCCGTATCCTTCTCTTTTGCTCAGGGGCTCCTGCTCCTGCAGGAAGTTCTTCGCTGGAGGAACTCATTGCTGATGGGGTCTGGGGCAGGCATGTAGAAAATAGGGTGTAAATGGTGTTACAGGTGTAGCGATATTGATCAACCTATTGATTTTATTATGTAAATATTGCGTTACACGGATTGGTTTTTTGTAAGGTATGAGGTGTAGCAATGATGAAGGGTGTAACGTTTTAGGTCGTACTGCTGGATCAAAACAGGGCGCGCTGCCCGATGGACAGATCGGCGCACTCAAGACCATTAAAGCCAATAGTAGCCACTCACGGACGTGCTTGCGCCAGAAAGAGCCCACGTCCAAGGTGAGGTTTTGATGCCATTGTCCCCCGTTATGATCGGTAGTCACGCGCCTCCCGTCCTACCCAGAAGAAATGATGCACGCTTACCAGTTACATATATTTTGCTAGTCAACTACGCTATGCAGAATTTCGACTTTGGCGAACCGCATCGCCTCTAAGGAGCTCTCGTGGCCCTATACCTTTCCAGTATTCAGTTCAGCAATATCAGGGGCTTCAAAGATTTTTCGTTGTCATTCGAGGCTGGCAAGAAGCACCGGCAATGGACCATCTTGATAGGTGATAACGGACACGGAAAAACCACGATATTGCGCGCAATTGCGCTCGGACTGGGTGATGAGGTCACCTCCAGCGAGCTTTTGGCGCTGCTGCCCGGTAAATTCATCCGGATGAATAAGAGAGGAGTCTATGCTCAGTCAAGCAAAATCATAATCACGCTACGTGGCGTAGATTCCAAACGAATTACTATCACCACTGAGCTTAAAATGGATGAGCACGGTGGGGTCAGCATAAGTAAAGATGTCAGCGACCCCGCTTTCAAGTGGAATGACATATTTGTCTGCGGTTATGGCTCTAATCGAGGTATCGGCGGGCGTATGCATAGTCAATATGCCCTACGAAACTCCTTGATGACGCTGTTCAATGACAGGGCTGGAGTGTTGGAGCCGGAGTCCATATTGCGGGATTTTGCTTTGATGGCAGCACAGAGCAAAAAAGGATCGGTTGATCCTTTGAAAGAGATGAAAGGCTATCTCTGGAAGCTATGGGGACTCAATCCGAATCACAATCTGGACATTACTGCTGAACAAGTCGTTATTCACGGACCGTGGGGCGGTATGCCATTTCACGCGTTGGGGGATGGCTATAGAGGCACGGGTAGTTGGCTTTTGGATCTGATGGGCAACTGCGTTAAAGCTGGTCGCTGGAACTCCCCGCAGAAGTTGGCGGGTATCGTTTTGCTCGACGAGATGGACGAACACTTACATCCAAGATGGCAGAGAACACTGGTTCCGACGCTGCGGCGCCTTTTGCCGAATATTCAATTTATAGCTACCACACATTCTCCATTGGCAATAGTAAATACGCTTCCTGGTGAGCTTTTCGCGACTAGGTTGCATAACGCGGTCGCTGAATTGATTCCTGATGCTTTGCCATCGCCGGATGGTCGCGGTGCCAACGAGCTTCTTCTCGGAGAGTGGTTCGGTTTAGCCTCTACTTTGGATAGCGTTAGTGAAAATCTGTTGAAGCGCTATCGCAAGGCCTTCCAAGATGGTGACCAGCAACTTCTAAGGGAGCTTGAGCCTAAGGTTCGTCAACGCATCAAATCCTTTCTACCATCTCAGCTCGACAACACAGCTCAAGCAGATTTGGACATGCGACAGCGTTCACGCGTCGAGTCTATTACTCCAAAACAAGAAAAAAAGTTGGTAGCAGAAGCGGTTAGCAAGCGCCTCAAAAAACTGAGTAAACCGAAATGATTGGCTTGAAGGGGCGACACCCGAACGAGCCCGCTTGCCTGGTTAATCTGAGTAAGCCGGCTGTTAAGGCTCTTCTAGCGCGCGTCACACCCAACACGGTACCAATATTCAAAGAGTTGGACTTTCCGAATCACTGGGGCAATTACAAACATCACTTTATACTTCCGCAGTACAACGGTAAGTGTGCGTATTGCGAAACGCCTACCGTTTCCGGCAGCCCTGGAGATGTGGAGCATTTCCGCCCCAAGTCGTATTGCCAACCCCTTAGTCCTGCCAAAAACCGTGATGACTATGGCGGCCAACCTCCGGGAAGGAGCAATGCAGGACCCAAAACCGAAGGATACTGGTGGTTAGCGTACAAATGGAGCAATTACCTTCTGAGCTGCAATCGGTGCAATTCTACTTGGAAGAGGAATCAGTTTCCGGTGATGGGTGTGAGGTCGAGACGTGGCGAAAGACTGTCTGCCGAAAAAGCTCTACTTATCAATCCCTTCAAGATGAACCCGGAGCGCCATTTCCAATTCGATGCATATACCGGGCAGATTCTTGGTGTAACGCCAAGGGGGGTTGCGACGATCGATATATGCGGGCTTGACCGCCGATCGTTGGAGGCGCAGCGTGCTACTAAAGGAGCCAAATTAGTTAGGCGGTACAAAGACTTTGTTATCGCTTCAGAAGACAACAACGTATCCGCGCAAAATATTGCGTTGAACGCTTTGATGGAGGAGTGTCGGAGTAAAGAGCCTTACGCTGCGGTCGCGCGTTGCTTTGTTAAACAAAAATTGGAGATTAGTTATTCCGACCTACTGGCAATGAAGCGAAAGGGCCTGATTTAGTAAAGCCTAGTACCTGATTTCGATGCTCGGCGCCTTTTTTTGAGAGCACCAAATAGTAACTTAGGAGTCATATGCAAAAGCCAAGGCTGTTCATAGCTTCGTCTGCGGAAGGGTTAAATATTGCTCAAGCGGTAAATAGCAATTTAGACTTTGAGTCTGAATCAACTCTGTGGAGTGGGGGGACGTTTAAGCTATCTTCTAATCCCTTAGAGGATCTTGTACGGAAAGCTTCAGTTGTCGATTTTGCATTATTTGTGTTCACTCCAGATGACGTGGCGATAATTCGGGAGCGAGAGGATTATGTAGTTCGAGACAATGTTCTCTTTGAGCTAGGTTTGTTTATTGGGGCGATTGGGAAAGAACGCTGTTTTATCCTCAAGCCTAGAGGTGTAGAGATGCGTTTGCCTAGTGATCTACTAGGATTAACTGCAGCGGATTACGATCCGAACAGAAGTGATCTGGATATGGAGTCTGCTACCAACAGGGCATGCTACTTAATTAAAAATGAAATCAACTCAAAAGGTTTGCTTGCCAGGGTCGAGGTTGGTGCAGAGCGAGTAATTCACGCCAATCCTCCAAACTATAAAGTTGATAGTTGCGGAAAATATTTCTTGTTGGGATGCCTAAGTAGTCAAACAGTAAACCCAGTGGGGGTGTCCCTCAATGATATATCTAATGGGGTGAGTGCGCATAGTTTTCCGGAACTACAGTTGTCAGCAATAAAACTGGAAAGGATGGGGCTGGTTAGTAAGACAGTTGAAAGAAATCACTACCAAGAAGAAGATTATTTTTCGTATTATATAACTGATAATGGCATGGATTTTCTTCTTGGTAGTGAAATTGATTTGCCGGGTTTTTTTGAGAAGGTTAAAGAAAAGCCAAATAAGCCTAGAGTTATTCCCGGAGCTACGCCCAATTTTGATAGTTTTGATGACGATATTCCTTTCTGAGGTGATTGGATGTTAAGTGAGGCATTATCATGTTTCGAAGTGCTGTCTGTTTGTAATACATGATTCTCGGGGGTAATGAAAATTTGTATATTACGTGAGCGAAAAAATCTGATCACCACAACTGGGGTGCAATGATCTGAATGCTGCGTATAGTATTATTTAGTTGAAATCTTAGTGATTTTGTAATGGCGTTGACTTTCTCTATTAGCTGAGTCTCGGGTCGCATTCGATCGAGTGGTGCTTTGTAAGTTTCAATAATGTTGATGATATCTATGCCTTGAGGATTAGTAATTTTTAGCTTAGATATTGAGACTAGCTCTAAGAGTTTACGCCTTGGAAGTTCAAGCTGAAGCTTGCTTGCAATGCCTACTTTTCTGAAGGATGGAATCTCATTGTTAGCAGTGAATTGCCCGTACTTTACTCCGAGGTTTTTGCGCATTACTTCTCCAACGAAGGGCCAAAGCTTAGGGGGCGAGAAGTTGAACATTGTCTCTCGCGAGGGGTAATGAACTATCGTTGGTGTAAATCCTGAAGAATCCTGCCATTAGGTTGTTACACTGATCCGGAGTCAATGCGACGAAGAAACCGCTTACTTGTTGTGCGCCCACGGCATCAAGAGCACGTGTTTTGGTGCGCGATGGCTCCCACGGCTGGACGAAATCGCGATTTTGCAGCAGGTACGTTTGCAGGAAGCCAGCGTGGGAAGGGTGGGCGGCCAGCAGTGACAGGCGGTCGGTTTGGATGCCGGTTGCGGGAGTGTCATGCGTCACCTCCGTGTGGTTTGGCAGTGCACTTTTCTTCAGGCATAAAAAAACGGCCTACCTTTCGGTAAGCCGTTTTTAGTACTTG
Organism: Pseudomonas sp. SED1; assembly: GCF_034044025.1. NCBI lineage: Bacteria > Pseudomonadati > Pseudomonadota > Gammaproteobacteria > Pseudomonadales > Pseudomonadaceae > Pseudomonas > Pseudomonas sp. SED1. Next base: position 84,530 of record NZ_JAXCIS010000060.1, on the reverse strand, counting down.
GTGGTACACAGACATTTGAACTGGTCACGTAAGCTATTGTTTTAGTTTATTATTTGTTTGTTGGTATTTTTAAGGGATACACCTGGGGATACACGGCGCTCTCTGCTGGGGTGTTTTTGGCCCGTTTCACGCTGGCTGAAAAAGCCGTCTTGGTTCGTCGCTCTATCCCCGACGAACGGTAACGCCATCGTGACAAACTCGCTCCAGTGCAAAGGTGTGGTCATCACCACCACTCCTTTGATAGATCAGTCCATAAGTGGCCCGATTATCTCGTTCCTCACTTTTGAGGAGCCATCGCCACATTTTGCGGCGATGGTGCTGGCGCCGCGTGGCACTTCCACCACACTGAGGTGTTCTTGCCATTCCCCCGCGCCAGCACCACCCCGGATCAGGGGAGTGGTCATTCGGGTGCGTTCATTTTACGTATTATCCCGACCAGATGAGTATTACCGGACCAGACTTCCTCGATGCTAGGGTTTGGCTCCTGCTGAGGCGCGATAAGATTTGGTGATGCTATAGCTCCTCGGCTTGGAGGGGGCCGACATCCTCTCGTCGAGCACCCTTCAGATCTACTGTGAAGACTTCAAAATCGAAGGCTATAATCGCTCCATGCTAAATCCAACCGAAATACGACCTCTCCTTAAGCAGTGGATCACGAGAGTGATGCCCCATGATGCTCAGGATGTCTTCATTGAAGAGCTTTGCTTTATTGATAAGGCTCGGCGGGCTGATCTCGTTCATGCCAACGGGAAGTTGAGCGCATTTGAGATAAAGTCTCACGCGGATACTTTGAGTAGGTGGGGAGGTCAGCAAGAAGCTTATTTAGCTTGTTTTGATGAGGTATGGCTTTGCTGTCATTCGAAACACTTAATTAAGGCGCTAGAAGTCTCTATCCCCACTGTAGGAATACTGGTGGTAGACGATTATTCAGGGATGGCGATGGTAAGAAGTGCCAAGTCGAATAGATCGCAGGATAAATTCCATTTGACTGGTTTTTTATGGCGGGACGAGCTCGACTCTCTGGCTAAGAGCTTCGGTATCAATGTCCGCGGGAAGGACCTGATTAAGGATGTGCGCCATAAAGTTAGCGACGCACTTACTCTGGCAGATATTAGAGCTTGCGTTTTGCGAACTCTTAAGAGTCGATACTCTTAGACAAGATCGTCAAAATCTAATTCGTCAAATTCTTCATTAGCGTCGTCAGTTATAGATAAAATCATTGCACAGATATGCTGATTGATTCTATAACCGTTCCATGTTCCATTGTTGCCGTATCCAGTAGATGTTGCGACAATTCGGGAGTACTCACGAGTGGCCCAACAGAAATCATCACCATGATAACCTGGTAAGTTTCTAACCTCTTGCGCTATTTCGATATAGTTTGCAAATTCTTTATTTCCTCCTTTCCGTCTTTGCCACCATTCTGTTGGAGTGTAATAACAGCCGAATGGTAGCACTGGCATCCCCGGAATGTACTCCATAGGTGCGGTCGGGTTGGTTGCCGCGTAGTCGCCGTAGGTGGGGCTAGGATTTATACCGTTGCGGTCAATGTTTGACTGCCAAGCGACGTCATAACAAGCAGAAGATCGAGAGGTATTAGACGCTGGCTTGTCGATAGGGAATGAAGTGCTAAGCAGTACTACACTTTGTAAGTTGTAATCATTAAGCTGTTTCAATGAATGGTTGAATTCGGAGCCTGCAGCCGTACTTGCTGGTGAGGTTGCCCCGAAATCCAGTATCACATGTGCGAAGTTAGGCAGATTTAGAGAGTCTAGGATTGATAAAAGTCTGGCCCAAGATGCAGAGGTCGGTTTTTCGGGGCAGAAGACTCGAATTGCAATTTGGTTGAAGTTTCGCTCTGCAGAAAGAGCCAGCTGAATAACGTCTCTTTGCGGATCATCGTCGGTCCATGATATTACTGGGATTATATGGTTATTTGTTTGTTGGGCGTTTAGAAAAAACTGCTGCTTATTTTCAAAGGCATCACTAGCGTTGTGAAGGTCGTTGCCTCCAATGAAGTTCTCGCCGACATCTTTTCTTACTCTAGATACATCTAGGAAAAATGGGTGATCAGTCCAGTTTGCCAAAAATGTCTGTAAGTGTCGGTCGTCATCTCCTCTCATATCCAAGAGAGGAGTAAATACATCTCTCCTTTCAGGCTCCAGATTGATGAGAGCTTTTATATCGTTTTGCCCTACCCTTAAGCATGCTACGTATTGCATGTCGCGCTCCTTGCATTTTATTAGGAAAATTGGACTGTTGGGGCAGTAATTAAAATTCCAGCGTGCCCCAATGGATGCTGAGAGGTGTTTATTTTTTTGAATAACTTATTTTATCGTTACGCCCTGCGTGGCAAGTATTGATGCTAGCCCATGGGTGGCAAAAAGCCAGTCTGGCTGGGTTTTGCAACCGGCAGTTTGGCGAGGTGGCAAGGCGAATAGTTTCTGGTCCAGAGTCAACTAGTCGTCCCCTCTGGTAAATGTTTGACGAGCATCAGTCGCCAGCACGCAGCCTTTTACGCTGAGGGGCAGCGTATTGCTTGCGCTGGGGGAAATTCAGACGAGACCCATCGGCGAAAATCCGTCTAGGGCCTGTCTAGTATTGCCTGGGGCACTAAGGATTTGTGTGGCCCGGTGTTTCACCACCCCATCCCGCCAACAGGGCCTTGATATTGATCGAGCAATTACCCTGACGGGCACCTCTAGAATTTTTGACGAGGCTAGCGCTGGCCAATCTGCGCGAATGCCTGCAAAGCTTTGTCCTACGTGGCTTTCAGCGATCCAACTGCTGGTGGCACCAGATAAATCCGTCAAGACCTGTCAAGAATTTCGTCAAGGCTCCGTCAAGGATGGTCAAGGATTTCACGTCAGTGAATGTCGCGGCTCGCCCCTGTTTCTGGACGAGGTAGCTAGCCGGCCGCATGCCCGATCTTCCATCAGCCCTTGCTGGCTTTGGACTGCGGGCCGGGCCGGAAGAACTGCGGCCCCTCCAGCCGTCCAGAGCCTGTCCAGAATCCTAACCAGCGTCACTACTGGCCCAGACTGCCGGCGACGGTCAGCTCAGCAATGCCCTGGCGAATGAACACCAGGTTCTCATCGAGCGTTTCGAGAGCGCCGCGCACGTTGTTCGCAATGTCTGCCGATCCGCGCTGCTCAACCCAGTTGGAAAGCTCCTCCACCGCGGCGCCCAGAGCGAGCTGGTTTTGATTGAGGCGGTCGAACAGGTTAGCGATCAGTTTGGTGTCCGTCATGGTGGCTCTCCGTGTTTCGAGGAAGCGTAGCACCGGTGCCTGGAAAACTGTCTGGGGTCTGTCAGGGGTATGAGACGGCAAAGGCCGGTTCTTTGACGGCCCCCGCATGGAGCAAGCCTCAGACGCCCACCCTGCTTGGATTCCGTCTCACGCCTGTCTTACATTCCGTCAAAGCGTGGTCAAAGTAATAGCCGGCGCCAGGGCATAGGCATAACCCATCACCTTTGCGCGCTCGCAGCCGTGTTGATTCCTACACAGAGTGTCGTTTTCTACACGCTGGAACCTGTCTGTTTTAGACACTAAATTTCTAGCGCCTGCTATTCATGTAGCGCCTTCTCAGCAAGCGCACTCAATTTGTATTGGGGCGCCAACTCGCAAACTCAGAACCCGAACTACAGTTGCCGCGTGGACAATCACTTTCAAGCGGAAGGATGCGGTATGAGCTCAGCCCCTCAGGTGAAATGCAGATGTGGTTCGACAAATTTTGAAAGCTCGAAACCTATTCGCTCTCTAGACGATTTCGTCGGAGCTAAATGCGAAAAGTGTGGAAGGGCTATCTCTCGCAAGGAGATTGATGATCAAGCCAGATCCCTAGCGGAGGCAGTGATAAAGAAATCGCTGAAGAACTTCAAGCTGTAAAGGTTAGGAGCAGCTTTCTCAAAGGGGACCGCTTGGCCTACAACGCCGCGCCTTAATGAGTTTTTTCGCATCTGGCCAGGTTGCCAGTGGAAACCACTGCAAAACCCTGGAAACCACAGTGGAAACCATCGCCTGGCAACCATAACTATTGATAACAGGCGGCCGGCCTGGTTCGCGCCTTGGCGGTTGCGAACCTGAAGTGCGAACCTCCGTGCGAACTCGCTGCCGGTAGGCCCCCAAATGCGTACCAATCGTGCGTACTGAGCTGCGTAATTCCTGTGCGCAGTTTGCGCAGTCCAGAGGCCGTTGCTGAGGCTTGAGCGTCTGCGGGCCGCCAGGGCATCACGCGGCCCAGTGCGTGAATATGCTGCGTGAAGGGTGCGTGAATCTTGCCAGGGCACAGCTTCGCGCAAGCCAGGTGCGCGATGAGTGTGCGCGAAACACTGCGCAACACGCGCCAGCGCGAAACTGGGCACCAGCCTTACATGGGGTTGTTTCGCAATTTTTGCGTCTTGTGGCAGTGACCAGCACCAATTGGTCACTGATAGTGGTCACCGTGCCTGGTCACCGCCCGGGTATCCATCTTGGATCAGCGTCAATACGTGGATACCTGGGTGGATACTGGCAGGTTTCAACCCGAAGCAGCCTTTCATCAACGGCTGAAAGCGTCAACCAGGCTCCTGAGACAGGCAGTCAAATCACGAAATGGTTTTCGCCATCTCAGAGGTAGCCGCCCAGCCCAGTCCTTCATATACCGGTTTGCCGGTCTTGGTCGCGTGTAATACGGCAAAACTCATTCCGCGTTGGGCAAACTCGGCTTCAGCCAACTTCATCAGGGTTGAAGCCAAGCCCCGGCGCCGGTATGTGGGTTCGACGAATACGTTTAGCACATAGCCGCGTTGGTCTAAGGTCGGATGGGACGGATGAGGTGGCCAGTCGATATTCATCATACCTATCGCCGCCACAGGCTGACCTGTGTCCATCAGCGCAAAACCGTAGTAGCGGCCATCGAATAGACGCTGGTGCAACCAGGGCCGGAAGTGCTCAGTCATCACCCGCAACTTAGATGGGGCTCCTCCTGCCTCAAGGAACATCGTTTCACGGTGCACACAAATGATCTCACGGTCATCTGGCCCTAGCCGACGGACCGTCAAGCCTGAAAAATCGAAGTTTCCGGGGATCTCTTTCATCGTATGCGCCTGGGCGGAGCGGCCAATGCTAGGGTGATCAAGAGCAGAAGGTTAGACACAGATTGAATAAAAACGCGCCATACAGCGACCGCCGCGCAAGCGGTCGCTTTTTAACGAATACGCTACGACTTCAACGCGGGTCATGGCATATACGCCCTAGAGTGCAGCTAAGCACTCCGAAGCTGATGACATTGTTGGATGATTGTTTTTGAACGCTTCTGGCCGATTTCTGCCGTTTGGTCAGCGCCAGTGACTTAACAAAACTTAACGTTTTTTCAGGGTATGAACCTGCCGCTGGCCCTCCGACACGACTTGTCAAAACTTGACATCGGAGCGGCGCAGGAACCTGTCAAAACCTGTCATCGAGCGCGCACCAGAACCTTACAAAACCTGACATTGGATCGAGTGTGGGGCCTGGCGCGATGTTGACAAATGTTGACATCGGATCGGCCTGGAGTCGATGAGAGCGACGTAGCGAGCAAGTTTTCTCTCGATATCCAGAACATCTTGGACGCCACAGCTTGCCGCTGTTACTAAGCGTGATAGGCCACGCTTGGCTCATAACGCTGAGTTTGCTGCAGTGCCGTCTGTAGCTTGGTCACGCAGCATCCTCAGAGGGCTAGTGACTGGCATTGATGATGTGCAACTGGAGTCTGTTTAGCGTCGCATTTACGTCTACCGATCGTAGTCTTGGATGGTCAGGCGTGCTGGGAGAGAGCGAGATAGCGCTTTACCGCCGTCAGTGAATTCCCCGCTTGGCGGACGGCAGCCCTGATCTCATCTTTAGTTACCCCGAACTTCACGGCCCAAAAGCTGAGTTCGAAACCGTCGTTTATGTTGATTATGAGTGCGTCGGTGTTAGCCACAGATTTTTGCTTTTTCATTGGACTTTCCTTGTCAGAATTCACGAGTGCTCTGTCAGGGTAGTATGTGCAGAAGAGGATCGCTGAGGTTTTCTAAGCGTTTTTTAGAAGCTCTTGATCGGTCGTCTTTGATCCTAGCGATCAGGGAAGTTGATCGTACAGACAGATCATAGCTTGGGAATCGGCACATAGTGGTGGAAGCTGAAATTGTCAGCACCTTAAGCCGACATTGAGACGTTACGGATTTTGGAAGTGATCGCCCACTATTCCGGCGATCATTTCCTGTTGCATGAATGGCGACGTAACTGATGATCCTAGGTCCCATGGTCGATTTCCTACAGACACCTAATTTGGAAGCTAGCTATTCTCCAACAACCAGATGCGCATAAATGGAATCGAAGTCATGGGCGAGCAATGGATTGCTGTTACTAGTTTGTTGGCGGTGGCATGGATCGTATTCATCGCGCTGATCATCGAGAGGTACCTCTTTTGATCCCAAGCGCGCCGTCAGACTATGGCAATTTTGAAACGTGCTTGTGGGCGTAAGTCGGGGAAACACACCAAAGCGCCCTCAACGTCATAAACGCATACGTAACCCTCCTCCAATAACGCAGCTTACGTTCAAACGGCCCCTACACTTGAACCTGGTGTGGGGGCCTTTTTTAAGGCTTGGTTGAGGAGCGCGTTGTCCGTGGCATTAGAAGGTTTCATTGTCGGGCGTCTATAGGGCTGGTAAGGCCACTCTAGGGCGGATGTTGGCAAAAAAAGTCAAAAAAGGTGGTGGTTGTCTTGGTTCGGCGTAGGTGCTTACAGCGCTTGCAGCCAAACCGTCACGCACAGGCCACGCTGCGCTTGTGTATCGCTGAGCGACAACTGCACCCGTGCGCCGTTGCGCTCGGCAATCGCTTTGACGATCGACAGGCCCAGCCCGGAGCCGGCCTCCTCAGTGCCCAGGCTGCGGTAGAAGGGGTCGAACACCCGCGCCTGTTCCTCTGTGGCAATGCCGGGGCCGGAGTCCTTGATGTGCAGCAGTACGGCGCCTGGAGTCTGGGTCACTGAGAGGTCTATGCGCCCGCCCTCCGGGGTATAGCGAATGGCGTTGTCCACCAGGTTTTTCACCAGGGTGAACAGGTCCATCGCGTTGAACATCACTTGCACGTCCTGAGCGCCGTCCACGCCTATATCGAGCTGCTTGCGTTCGGCCAGCGGCAGCAGGTCTTCAAGGACTTGGCGATACACGGCATGCACCGACAGGCAGGTGTGCACCCGTTCCGAGGTTGATTGTGCTGCCGCCAGACTCAGCAGTTGGTCAATCAGCTGGCGCCCACGTGCGATGCCCCGGGACAGCGGCACAAAACGCTCGAGGCTCATGGGCGACATCTCGGTGGCGGCCAGCCGGTCGGCCTGCAACGCCAAGGCCGTCATGGGCGAGCGCAGCTCATGGGCGGCATCGGCGACAAAGCGCCGCTGGCTGTCCATGGACTGCGCGACGCGCGCCAGCAGGCGATTGATCGCCACTACAAACGGGCGCACTTCGGTCGGCAGGTGCTGCTCCTCAATGGGGTGCAATTCTTGCTCGGCGCGTTGGTCGATCTCGGCAGCTAGCACCCCAATCGGGCGAAACAGCTTGCGCACCAGGTCGCCAACTACCAGCAACAGAACGGGGAACAGAATCAGGAACGGCAACAAGCTACGCCAGGCCGCTTCACGGGCGTCCTTGTCGCGGGCGTCGGACTCCTGGGCCACGGCGATGCGCTCGCCACCGGCGGTGGTGTGCACCAGCACGCGAAAGGCTTCACCGACCATCTCAACCGTGGACAAGCCATCGGCCAGGCCGGGGGGAAAGGGCAGGGGCAGGGCTTCATCGGTGGTGCCCGTGGCGTGCGGGCTGTCGCTCAGGCGTTGGATGATCACCCTGGTTTCTTCGTCGTCGCCGGCCAGCGCCGGGCCTTGTGGGTATTGCATGGTCATCTGCTGGCGGTCGAACAGCATCGCCACCTGGCGCAAGGTGGCGTCCTGTTGTTCGTGAGTTTCTTCAAACGCCGAGACAAACGCAAACACGCTGGCCGCCAACGCCACCAGCAGGATCGCCAGGCACAGGGTCACCGACAGCCGCAGTTGCACCGACTCACTCAAACGCTTTTTGAAACCATCCATCCCATGCCCCTGACATTCTTGATCACGTGGGTGCCCAACTTGCGCCGCAAGGCGTGAATCAGGAACTCGATGGCGTTGCTCTCCACTTCATTGCCCCAGCCATACAGGCGGTCTTCCAACTCACTGCGCGAAAGGATCGCCCCCGGGCGGATCAGCAACGCTTGCAGGAGGGCAAATTCGCGGCTGGACAAAGCCACCTCGCGCTGTTCGTCGGTGCTCGCGTGTTTGCTCAACAGGTCCAGGGTCACCACGCCATTGCCCAGCACCGACTGTGCGGCTCCACCCTTGCGGCGCAGCACGGCGCGAATGCGTGCCAGCAGTTCCGCGATGTCGAAGGGTTTGAGCAGGTAATCGTCGGCGCCGCCGTCCAGGCCGCGCAGGCGGTCATCGAGGTTGTCGCGGGCGGTGATGATCAGCAGGGGCACGGGGTTGTTGCGCGCGCGGATGCAGTTCAGCACGTCGAGGCCGTCCTTGCCGGGCAGGCCCAGGTCCAGCAGCACCAGGTCGTAGGGATGGGTGTCGAGGGCGGCCAGGCCCGTAAGGCCGTTTTTGACCCAGTCGGCGGCATAGCTCGCATCGCTGAGCGCGCGCTGGATGGCGTCGCCAATCATGGGGTCGTCTTCGACTAGTAGAATCCGCATCTTGCTCTCCAGCGCCAACGCAAACGCGGCGAGGAAGTCGCCGCGTGTGTAGTGAAGCATGTTGTCAGCCTTTCATCGAATCGAAGGCTTTGAGAAGATCGTCCATCGCGGCCTGGCAGTCGGCCTGGTTCGGGCTGGTGTCACGCAATGCCGAGAGCGCGCGGTCGATGGCTTTATCCAGCACGTGCCAGTCGCTGGCAGCACGCGGTTTGATCCCGGCTTCGGCGCTGTCCCAGCTGCTTTCCAGGTCCTTGATGCGGGCTTTGGCGCCGGCCAGGTCGTGCTTGGAGACCAGGGCCGACACGTCCACGGCAATGTTGCGGAAGGCCGACAGGTCCCCTAGTTTCGAGGCCTGGCGCTGGCTGCTGTTTGAGCCGGCAATGGCTGCGTCCTTGGGTTTATCGGCAGGTTTCGAGCAGCCAGTGGCGATGCTCAGCAGGCCGATGGCGGAAATAATCGCGACGTGGCGGATCATGTTTCTGAGGTTAAGCATGGTGATGTCCTTCGGTTCAATGAGTAAGGGGTTTGCGGTTGCCGACGCTGAATTGCGCCACGGCCACCAGCAGAACGATAACGAACAGGAACAGCGCGCTGGTCCAACTGGCTCCCATGCCCAGGCCGCCATAAGTCTTGGCCTGGGTGAGCAGGTCGCCCAGCGAAGCACCGAAGGGGCGAGTGAGGATGTAGGCGACCCAAAAGGTCAGCACGCTGTTGACGCCCAGGCGCCAGGCCAGCAGGGCAGCGCCGATCAGGCCGGCAAAAATCACCGCGCCGAGGGTGAAACCCAGGCCCAGTGCCTCGGTGGCCAGGTCGCCGGCGGCAGTGCCCAGGGCGAAGGTGCAGAGCACTGTGGTCCAGTAGAACCATTCGCGCCGTGGGGTGACAATGTCGCGGATCGACAGGCTGCGCTCGGTGCGGTACCAGAGCATGAAGTTGAGCGCGAGCAGCACCGAGAAAATTGCCGTGCTGACATACAGGCTGACGTCGAGTTTATCGGTGAGGATATCGGTGATCTGTGTGCCGACGATGCTCACCAGCACCACGGTCAGCCAGTAGATCCACGGCGTGTAGGCCTTGGTGCGCAGTTGGCCGAACAGCGCGAGCCCCAGTAGCGCGGCCATGCCGAGGCTGGTGGGGCCGGCGCCGAAGCCGGCATCCACGGCGAGGTAATCCGCGCCGGTTTCCCCCACGGTGGTGGACAGTATCTTGATCACCCAGAATGACAGCGTCACCTCGGGTACTTTGTTCAGCCAACGGGCTGCTGTGGCATTCATCGGGATTACCTCTCCTTGACCGCGCGGTGGTTGGCGCAAGGGAGAAGGTACGTCACGAGACTTAGCTGAGACTGAGGGCCGGTTTTTTTATCCAAACAGCACGTGGGCGGTGCCCGTTGTCGACAGGTGCACCGCGCTGCCGGCCGGTGGCGCCAGCAGGCCGGCGCTCCGCACCAGGATCGTATGGCTCGGGTCAGCGTGCAACGCCACGGTCAGTGTGCAGGTGTTGCCGCCGAACTCGCGCTCCGTCACCACGCCAGGGCAACCGGTGGCACTGAGGTGCACTTGCTCGGGGCGCAGCATGATCCGCGCCTTGTCGTGGCTCAGCGGACTGTTGGTCTGGATCCGCCCCAGGTCGCATTCGGCCCAGCCGGCCTGTATACGCGCGGGCAGCACCACCGCATCCCCGAGAAACAGCGCGGTCTGCTCATCAGCCGGGTACTGGTACATCTCCATTGGGTGGCCCGACTGCACCAGGCGGCCCTGGCGCATCACCGCCAATTGGTCGGCAAATGACAGTGCTTCCGCCTGATCATGGGTCACCAGAATGGTGGTGATGCCGGCATCGCTGAGCAGTCGCGCTACCATCTTGCGCATGGCCGAGCGCAAGCCGGTGTCCAGCGCCGAAAACGGCTCGTCCAGCAGCATCAGGCGTGGCTGTTGCGCCAGGGCGCGGGCCAGCGCCACCCGTTGCTGTTGGCCGCCGGACAGTTCATGGGGCCAACGCCGCGCCATATTGGCGTCGAGGGCCACGCTGTCCATCAGCTCGGCGATACGGCTGTGGTGCGCCTCCCCCTTGGTCGCCAGGCCAAAGCCGATGTTGTCGGCCACCGTCATGTGCGGGAACAGTGCGCCATCCTGCGGCACATAGCCGATCTGGCGCTGATGGGCCGGCACCGCGTGGGTGGCGTCCACCAGGACCTGGCCGTTGAGCGTGAGGCTGCCGCTGTCGGGGAATTCAAAGCCGGCGATCATGCGCAACAAGGTGGTCTTGCCGGAGCCGGAGGGCCCGACGATCACCGTGCGCCCGCCGGTGGGCACCGACAGGCTGACGTCGGCCAAGGCGCGCTGGCTGCCGAAGGATTTGCAGAGGGCGTGGAGTTCAAGGGCGTTCATCGGCCTGCCGTGCGTTTGGATTGGTGGTAGAGGAGGCCGGTCAACGGCAGTGACAGCAGGATCATGATTAGCGCGTAAGGCGCGGCGGCGGCGTAGTCGATCTCGCTGGTCATCGCCCAGAAGCCGGTGGCCAGGGTGCGCGTGCCATTGGGTGCGAGCAGCAAGGTGGCAGTCAGCTCGTTGGCGATAGCCAGGAACACCAGCGCCGCCCCGGCAGCCGCGGCGGGTGCGGCCAGGCGCAGGGTGATCTGCCACAGGGCGCGGCCCGGCGAGCGGCCGAGGCTGCGGGCCATGTTTTCCAGCTCCACCGGCGCCTGGGCGATCCCTGCGCGCAGGCTCACCAGGGCTCGTGGCAGGAACATCAACAGGTAGGCGAGCAGCACGGTAATAGTGGTTTGGTAGATTGGCCGGGCGAAGTGGATGGTCACCGTGACTAAGGCCAGCGCCACCACGATGCCCGGCAACGAACTGGTGATGTAGTTGCAACCCTCCAGAATGCGCTGCAAGCGCCCCGGCGCACGGATCGACAGCCACGCAATCGGTACTGCCGCGCAGGTGGTCAACACCGCGCCGGCCACCCCCAGCAATAGGGTTTGCTCCAGCGCCGGCAGCAATTCGTTGAAGCGCCAGACGTCGCGCCCGCCGGCGATCAACCATTGGCTCAGGGTCACCAGCGGAACGCCAAGGGCCAGCACGCAGGTGAGGCTTTGCAGGCCCAGGGCGAGCGGGATGGTGCGCGGGCTCAGGCGCACGATGCGCTGCTCGCGGGCACTGCCGGAGCCGACCCGCGCATAGCGGGCGTGGCCGCGTGCGGCGGACTCAGCGGTGAGCATCGCCAGGCAACACAGGGCCAGCACCGCCGCGAGCATATTGGCCGCCGGGCCGTTGAAGGTGGATTTGAACTGATCGAAGATCGCGGTGGTGAAGGTGTCAAAGCGGATCATCGCGTACAGGCCGTACTCGGCCAGCAGGTGCAGACCCACCAGCAGCGCACCGCCGCAGATCGCCAGGCGTAATTGCGGCAACACCACGCGCCAGAACACCGCCCACGGCTTGAGGCCCAGGGACTCGGCTACGTCTTCAATCGCAGGGTCGAGCCGACGCAGGGTCGCCGCCACCGGCATGTACAGAAACGGGAAATAGGCAATCACCGACACCAGTACGCCGGCCGGCAAGCCGTGTATTGAAGGCACAAGGCTTACCCACGCGTAACTATGCACAAATGCCGGCACCGCCAGCGGCGCGACTGCCAACAGCGACCACAGCCGCCGCCCCGGCAGGTCGGTACGCTCGGTAAGCCACGCCAGCGCAATGCCCAGCAGGATGCACAGGGGCAGGGTGATCACCACCAGCAGCACGGTGTTGACCAACAGTTCACCAACACGCGGGCGCCACACCAGCGCTTCGATCTGCGCCAAGCCGATTTGCCAGGACACGCCGATCACAAACGCAATCGGCAGCAGTGCCAGCAGCGACACCAGCACCGACAAACTAGTGACCCACCTGCCCCCACGGCCTTTGAACAGGCCGTGAAAGCGGCGTTGCGCGGGCGCCGTCAGCGCCTGGGCCGCAGCCTCAGGCAACAATCAGAGCAGCCCGGCCTGGGTCATCAACTCCACCGCTTTTTTGCTGTTGAGCTTGGAAGCGTCGACTTTCGGCGCGTCCAGCTGTGCCAGCGGGGTCAGCTTGGGGTTGGATTGCGCGCCCTGGCCCACGGCGTATTCGAACGAATTGCCGTCCTTGAGGATGGCCTGGCCGTCTTTGCCGGTGATCCATTTCAAGAACGCCTGGGCTTCTTCTTTATGTTTGCTGGAAGCCAGTACCCCGGCTCCGGAGATGCTCACAAACGCGCCAGGGTCCTGGTGCTTGAAGTAGTGCAGTTGGGTGTTCTTGCTGTTTTCTCCGGTCTTGGACTGGTCGACGAAGCTGTAGTAGTGGTAGATCACGCCGCTGTCGACCTGGCCAGCGTTGACGGCCTTTAGCACGGCGCTGTTGCCACGGTAGATGGTCGCATTGGCTTTCATCGCCTTGAGCCAGTCGAGGGTGGCGGCTTCGCCCTTGAGCTCCAGCACGGCGGCGACGATGGCCTGGAAGTCAGCACCGGCCGGCGAGGCAGCCCAGCGGCCGTTCCAGTTGGCCGAGGCCAGGTCCATCAGGGATTTGGGCAAGTCGGCTTCTTTGAGCTTGCTGGGGTTGTACACAAACACCGTGGAGCGCGCGGCAATGCCCAGCCACTTGCCATGGGCCGGGCGGTACGCGGCATCAACTTGTTGCAGGGTGGCCGGCGCGACCGGCGCGAACAGCCCGGCATTGTCTACCAGCACCATGGCCGGGGAGTTTTCGGTGAGGAACACATCGGCCGGGGAGGCGGCGCCTTCCTGCACGATCTGGTTGCCCATCTCGGTGTCGTCGCCGTTACGGATGGTGACCGGAATCCCGGTTTCCTGGGTGAAGCCTTCAACCCAGGCCTTGGTCAGACTTTCGTGCTGGGCGTTGTACACCACGATGCCGGTCGTTTCGGCGGCATACACCTGCCCGGCGCCGACCAATGCGGTGGCGATAAGGGCTTTAGTGAGGAAAGACGGTAGACGGGAAGCCATACGTTGAATGCTCCGTTTTTTATGGATACACAGGAAGCCCGTGGGTTGTCGATTGATACTCGACCAATAGGAATCATTTGCATGTTGAAGCGCGGCGAATGTAGAGCTGTGAATGAGAAAAAAACGTCAAATAAACGGTTAACAAATGTGATTGGGCTTATCAGGCGACGCTGTTAGAACTATGGGAGGGGGCTGTTCTGTCGGCGCTTATTCTCTTGGCTGTAGGCAACTTCACAAATGTAATTCAAACCCTCCGAGCTGGTGTCCGAGGCGTATTCGCTTGCATATATTCCGAAGCCATCTTCATTGCATTCAGGAGCGCAGGGCTATATCAACGACCGCACCACCGACTACCACAGCTTGAAATCTCGCTTGATGGGCCATGGCATCAGCCCGCAACGTTCTGATCATTTTGATGTGTTGAACCACCAACTGCGCCATAGGCTGATGAGCCCGGGGAAGTTGGTGATTGTGGCCGATGCCTACAGCCTGAGCTGTTCGCTGGAATAGGCCTGGTTGGTGCGCCATGCCGAAGCGATTCGCCTGGAGCTGGATAACGCCGCTGGCACCCAGGTGGTCAATGACTATGACCTGCTGCAAAGCCTGCTGGGGTACACCTCGCTGGGCATCGGCAGCGCGACATCGACCAGGGTGAGGTGGCGCATACTCTGGAACTGGTCGAGCAAGTCGTGTTACTGCATCTTGATCGGTCGATCATCGGTGAATTGCAAGTCATCGTTGGTCATTGGCTGCTTCCCGGCAGACTGGATATCAGATGATTAGGTGTGGCCAGCTAATCCTGCGCGACGACACAAAGTCGACGTTGCCAATCATACTGATAGCTCACACTCAAAAGTCGCGGGTGAATACTGCCCATGCTGAGCAGTTACTATTTGTGGTTACCAGCGGCCCCGCAACAGGGCCAGCGAAACAGACGATTTGGTCTGAGTGAGACCATATCGTCTGTCTCAAAGCGTGACAAAGCCGCCCGAAGGCGGGCCTATCTTTTCGCTACAGTGTGGTGGGGAGAATGTCTAAAACACCGTCACCGCTGGTTGATATTCTGTAGTTTTTCACCTTTCCGCCACTGATGATTGCCTCTCGCTCTTGTCTGTCCGCGCCCATCCCGCAGATGCCGCTTCCTTGGTATGCCGCGCCGACAACAACCGAGCCAGCAGGGACGTGGAGGGCAACCCTTTCTCCAGGCTTGAGTAATGCGGCCACTTTTCCATCTACGAAAAGGCCCACCGAGCAAAGACTTCCCGTATGGCCAGAGTCTCTGGTTACCGACAGTGTGCCGGTACCTGGGGAGCTCGTCTGATATGCGAGAACCCTTTCAGGAGGTACCGCAACAGCGGTTTTCGTGGGTACCGGAGAAGTAGCACAGCCGGCCATCAGGGCAACCAGGGCGGCAACAGCGGTAATTTTCAGCATGAGAGCTCCTTTCCATGAGGCGGCCACTTTAGCACCGCCCCGCGGCTCCTACATCTGGTCTTCGGCGTAGATAGCGGCGCTGATGATCGCACCTCCTACCCGCCGCTTGCCGTAGCAGAGCGGTACCGGGTTACCGGATGCCGTGGTGTTCTTGGCGCTACCGAAGGCATAGCCGGGCGTGTTCTCCGGCGCGGCGCTGGTCTTGAGGCCCCCGGCCTGCGGGCTGAGCATCTGAATTATCCCGCCGATGGACATTGCGGCGCCTGCCGAATACAGAAAAGGTGACGCGGCAGCGAATGGGGTGAAAGACAGCACGTATGCTGCTGCAATCAATATCCCGCCAACAATGGTTTGAAGAGAGCCTGCGCGCTTACTGCCGGTGATTACGGGCGCAATGATGATGTCGCCTGCGCCCTGGAAACCCAGCTCCGTCTCGCCGACATTCTTCTTACCCACGAACACTGCAAACTCCAGACCTCTCGACTTGGCGTTGGAGATAAATCTCTCGAGCCCGGGGATCTGCACGCATAAGGCTTTTATGGCTTCCGCCGGCGTGCGGACGGCGAGCGGGTAAGACTTTCCGAATTGTCGCAACTGCGCGCAGAGCCTGATGTTTCTCATTGGGGTGTATTCAATCGAAAGTGCGGCCATGATTTGTTTCTCCTACTTGTCGCTGGTGGTGTGGGTTGGTACTTCGGCGCCGATCTGCATGGCCAGCATCATTCGGGATGCCATGGCGTCGTCACGGATAGCCTTTTCACGGCGCGGGTCTGGATTCCACGCCCAGCAATGGGTTGACACAAACGCTCGAGCGAACGGCTCTATTGGCTTCATCAGATCTGCTGCTATACAAGCCTCGTCCTCGGTGTAATACGGACCGTCGATCTCCTTACGGCCACCCTTGACGATGTGATCAACGCCCCAGACGTAATACCCCGCCACCGCTTTCGGGTTGATCGCGAAATCAGTCACCTTGCACGCCTCGACGAAGCGCTCCCGGTGCGTGGGCGCCTGGCCCGTTGTGTTGCTGTTTTGGTCTGTCATGGTTTCCTCTTTGCGCCGCTGGCGCTGGTCATGGGCTGGTGCCCGGCGGTGTTGCTCGGTGTCGCGCCACGTTTTCGTGATTCGTAAAACGTGGCGCGGAAAATGGTCATTTGCCGACGATGCTCAGGGCGGGCGGCAGCTTTGGGCCGAACGGCGCACCAGGGGCGAATGGGTCGGGCAACTGATCTTCTGGGCATTCCCTGATGAACCGGATCATGGCGGCGTGGCAGGCTTGATACAGCGGGCCACCGGCGCCCCATTCGTCGCTCTTGCGGTCGGCGCTGTCCTCCAGTTGGGATAGGTAGGCCACTCCGCGAAGGCTGGTGTCACCGTCTGCGCTGGCCCGATGGCGATGTACTGGGTTGACGCCCAGCAGGTCACACATCTGGTCGAACCCCAGAGCCTGCACCAGCCCCTCGCGGTCGAACATTAGTGATTGGCCAAACTCAGCGAGTGCGCTCCACGCTCCGCTGCGGGTAGCCTCCTGGTGTTCGTTGGCCTGCTCCTCCAGTTCCGCAATGGTCTGCCGGGTGAATGGGAGAAACGCTTTCAGCTTTCCCGCTTGCCGGCGTAGCGCTCGCCGTTCACCGCGGATAACGTCGAGCTGGACAGCAATGGCGCGACATATTCGCCGGGTGGTGATGAGCTGCGTAGCGGCGCTGATGCCGGGTTTAATACCGATGTTGCACAAGCGGGTGATAAGGCTGGGCGTCATTGGTGCGCCTCCATAGGCGTGTTGTCGTAGCTGGCGCGCAAGTGGGCGCCAGCCGTGCAATAGCGGCCGGTGGGCGCGTAGCAGCTCCGACAAACCATGATGTGGTTGAGGTAGTGGTCACGGGCTTGTCGCCATTCGGGCGTGGCAGTGGCGGCGCTTGCGTGTGGGCTTGTAATGAGTCGGGGAGCGCGCTCGACAGGGTTGGCCAGCACCAGGCGTGGGCGAGGCCGACTCCCCAAAATTGGTGAGTCGATACCTGCAATGGCTGGCGGCATGTGATCGAGCAAGCCGGAAAGGAGACTCATGGCGTCACCTCGGCCTGATTGCTCCATTGCCCATATGTGTCTCTAGAAAAAAATCGGGGGAACGGGGGAACAGTGGGAACAGCCAATGTTTCCGGGGCTTTCAGAGGGGGGTTCTGTTCCCCAAGTTTTTTTGTGGGGAACGGTGATAACCAAATTCTGGAAAACGCAGACGCGCTTATATTCAAAAACATGTTTGTGTTCCCCCTGTTCCCCATACATTCAATAAGGGGGAACGGCCGCAGCCCATGGTTTTACTGGCTGTTCCCCCGTTCCCCCTGTTCCCCGCGTTTATAGGTTCCTGTGAACTCGGGCATTCATATTTGGTGGATTTGGTGGTCATGCGCCGCCCCCTTCGCTGTCCATGGCTTCTGGGTCGATCACGTACAGGCGCGCCGACCCGCCAGCGGGGATGCGGTATTTTTTGGTTTTGCGGCTATCGCGGTCGGTGTCGCGCTTGGCCAGGGCCCCGCCAACCTCCAGTGCCTTGACCACGCGGGTGAGGCCGAACCCATGGGCGGCCTCGATCAGTGCGGACTTGTTGAACAGATAGAGCCGCTTGCCGGCCACCAGCTCCCAATACCCGGCGCGGTTGAATACCTTGGCGTCCACCTCCGCTGCGTCGACATCGGAGAATCGGCTGCTGCCGTGCTTGTCGATAAAATCGATGATGCCGGCCAGGATCTGGCGGTCTTCTGCGTTGCCCCCGCCGACACGGGAGAGCCATTCCCCGTAGAGCAATCGGCAGTCTGAGAGGGCGGTACCGGGCTCCCAAGGCAGCAAGCCATAGGCGATGGCCATTTCGCCCGCCAGCGCGATTACGGCGAACCGGTCGGCCACGCGGCCAGCCTGGGCGTTGTCCTCGACAAACTGGGCGCGGATGCCGTCAAAGTCACTGAGCAGCCCGGGCTTATCGTCGGCGGCGACCAGGCACTCCACAAACGCTGGCCCAAGGTGGCCGTGGTGGGCGCCGACCGCCACCGTGAGCTGTCGGTGAAAGTCTGCCCCCTCAAGCCCGTGCAATTCGTCGAAGGCCCGATGTGTGCGGGTACCGGCGTTCACGTCGACCATGCGTAACTCAGCTCCAGCGTGGGCGGCATTGCCGGATATGGCCGCGTGCTCAGAAAGGGAGCGCTCGCCGCTGGAGAGTGTCAGCAGGCGCCAGCTCAATTTGGCACGGCCTTCGCGCTCGCGGGTCATGGTGCCTTTGCCCTGGCCGTTGGCGAGGGAGTAGGCCATTTCCTGAACGCGCTTGGGGTCGGCGCGCTTGATCTCATCCAAGGGCAGGATGGTGTCATTGCGGCTCGATGCCTCGATCTCCAGGCCGCCCTTGGTCATGTCCCAACTGGCGGCGAACACGCCTGGGTCGCCCCATACCGACGATCCGATTAGTTGCGCCAGCGATTTACCGCTCGAGCTATCGCCCACCAGGTGAACACCACCGCCCAGCACGCCCACCAAACTCAGCAATGGGCCAGCCAATGAGCAGCCGATCGCCAGCGTCAGCACTGGGTTGCCCGCGCACTTGGCGGCCACCTCCGATTGCCACAGCGCCAGCTCGCCGCGCCGACTGAAAAGTACCTGAGCCTTGTTGCTGGCCTGGTACCGCACATTGGCGCTGCCGATGGTTCGCCCAGGCAGCACGAACGCGCCCGACTCATGCCAACCCGGCCGGCTGGTGGTGGCAAACACTTCTGCAGGATGCTGGTCGAGCAAGTACTCCATGAACGTGCCGCGTTTCTTCAGGGCGATAATGACGCCCATCCCGAACAAGGCGCGCCGGGCGTCCTCGCCGCTGCCGCCGAACACCTCCATGGCGATGATCCATTCCTTGATGCCGCCCTCGGTGACCAGGCGCAGCAATCGGCCTTCGCTGCCATCGTCGCTGTTGGTGGTGCGGGCGACGACTGTGACGGGGCTGGAGATCCACTCATCGGTGATAGGCCGGGCGCCGGTATCGCCCTCGGCGTCGTCCTGGTCAGCGGCGGCGCGCTTGAAGCTATGCCAGTAAACGCCCGGGCGCAGCTTGCGGCCCTTCTCATTGATCACCCATTGCTCATACACCGCCCAGCAGGGGCGATCTGGCGCAATGGTCGCGGCGTCCGGCCGAAGGTTGATCACGTTGGTGTCAGGCTTGGACATGGGCGAGTTTCCAGTTGGCGAGGTCGTTGAAATCGGTGAGGTGATCGGGGGCGCCTTCGGGCCACTCGGGGAAAGCCACTTGGCCACCCACGGCCGCCGCCGCTGCGTTTGCCGCTGCGCGCCCCGGGTTGCCATCGGTGAGCCGGTCGTCGTCGCCGGCGATGACGATTGGTTGGCCCGGGTATCGAGCGCGAAGGGCCATCGCCGCCGGGATCAAGTTGCCCGCATTCATGGCAGCGGTAACGACGTAGCCGCCGTGCTGGTGGAGGCTGGCGGCAGTCGCCCACCCTTCGCAGATGCAAAGCACAGAACCTGGCTCGATGATGCCCAGCGGCGAATAGGTACCCTTGATCCTGCCGCCGAACAGGAAGCGCTTGTCGCCGTCCGGACCGATCCTTTGCAGGTTGACCAAGCGCCCATCCAGGTACAGCGGAATCAGCAGGTCAGCGCCACGTTGGCGCAGGCTGTAGGAGCGAACCGCCTTGGCGACCAAATACGGATGGTCGGGCGCGGCCCGGCGCGCGTTGCTCCACCAGTGGTTGGCCTTCTCGGCGGCCCGCTGCTGGCGCCGGTGTTGCTCGGCTTCGCGCTGGCGCCGGGCCTGGTCGACCCGCTCGCGGATTTGGGCCGCTTCGCGGGCGTCCACTGGTTCGCGACTACACCAGGTGCTGGTGCCACCGGCCTTCCAGCTACCGAACGCGCCGGACGCGATACCGTCAGCAAACAACGTGTACCAGCCATTGAAGGAGCCGGCCTTGTCGCCAGGGACGTGGAAGCGGTGAATGATTCCGTCGTCTACGGGTAGCCAGTCGAGCGGGCCATAGACGGCCTGGAGCGCATCACGGAATAGGATCGTCACGTCTGTCATGCGGCCCCCTTCGGCGGGGTAAACCGCGTGGCCAAGCTCTCCAATTTCTGAGTCAGACGTTCCAGCTCATTGCATTGGCGGCCTTGGTCGCCTTCCGAGATGCGCAGTTCCAGGAAGCCGACCAGGGTTTCCACCAGCAGGGCATAGCTGGTGCTGTCGATGTGGGCGCCCGTGGCGGGCGGCACGCTGCTGCCCTTGCGCTTGATTGGGGTCACGTTACCCATGGCCGACCTCCCGGTGATCCGCACGAGCAAAGGCTCGGCAGACGTGGCCGTTGTTCACGCCGTGCCAGCGGGTAATGTCGTCGATTGAATCAACCAGGCAGGCCGTCACCAGGGCGCCAGCACTGCGCATGACAACGCGCCCGCACTCGGCGTCGGCCTCGGTCAAGAACGGCCCCAGCAACGCCTTGGGCGCCTTCGGGTGAGTGACGTAAAACAGTTCGGTGGCTTTTTTCAGGCAAGCCGATCCCGTCGACGCAGATGCGCCGTTTTGAATTTTCATGCTTAACCTCTTAGGTCAGGGCGTCGGCTCTTCGCGTGAGTACGCGGTGGTTTTGGACAAAATGTGGAGCTGATGAAAAGGATCGAATGTGAACGCATGTGCTGGCTCATAGGGCGACCTCGCGGTAATGCTGAGCGCCGCCTAGGTCGTCCGATCCGAATAGGGCTTGATTGACAGCCTTCCGGCTTTCCAGCATCAGATCGTGCTCATCATGCGTGCCGATACCCGCCGCCACCCACTCTGGCAGCTCCTTGCGGCGCCGCATCTCGTTCAAATGCGTCCACCACCGGGTGGCGTGTGTGCGTTCGGCAGAAATCGCCTCGGCCACATCGTTGCTGCGCTGGTCCAGCAGGTAGTGCGGCAATGGTGCTGCCTTCTTCGCCTCGGCGCTCGCATCATCCAGTTCGTTTTCCATGCACTCGCACCACTGATAAACCTTGGCGTACCAGTCCTTTAGGGTGAGGGTGCCAAGTTGCGCGAGCGCGTGAGGTGTACTGTCTTCGGGGAAGGTCTCAAGCATCAGAGTGAATATTGCGCTCACGCTATCGAAGGCGCTGGTCACTTCGTACAGATCCTGGGTGGCAGTCTCGGCTATTCCCTTGTAGGAGCGGCTCATAGCTCACCCCCGGCGTTCAGGTCCGAGCACCCGGACAGAGCGGCGGAAATTGCCTCGCGGTTGCAGTCGGCGGTGTTGGCGCCGTCAGCGGCCAGGTTCCACGCGACATCTACCAGATTGCGGACGTGCTGACTCGTGCCCTTGTCTGCCAATGCGGCATAGAGAACGGCCTCAACCTTGCTCAGGGCGATCTGGGCGCTTTCGAGATCCTCAAGCGTGTCGTGGGCGATCTCTTGGATGGTGCGGGCGGGAGTATTCATTGCACACCCTCGGCAGACTCTAGGTAGCGGGCAATGCTCATGTGGTGCGAGTAACGCTTGAGGCGGGTTGCGAGGCTGGAGTTTGCGCGGAGGGCGCTCAGGGCTATGCGGCGGTGAGCAAATGCGCGAATTGCGGGCGGAATGAGGGCGTGCATATGTGGAGCTCCCGTATCAATTTGAGAGCTGCCACGTTCGCGACCAAACGAATGGGTGGCAGCCGTGCGCAGGTTGGTCGACCGGAGATACAGAAATCCGGCACGCCCGAAGGCGTCCTGCGCACAGCCGCCATAAAACGAAACTGCGGGCGTAAAAAAAGCGCCTGCAATCGTAATATGGGCGCTGTTGCGCCTGTATCTACTCGGGCGACCAAACCCGGTCACTGAATTTGCAGTGACGGGCGAACCATACCTACGAGCGCGACTGCTTGCAACAAAAGTTATCGACCGTTTATCGCTGATCATGAGCATAGCTGTCATGGGCGGAAGTCCTCCGAATCGAGTGGCAGCCTCAGTTGCTCCCTCAGATGGGCGACGTGCGCGTACACGCCAGGCTTGTCATAGCGCCAGTGAGCCAGCCGGCGACCACTGCTGCTGGCTTCCTTCTTGCGGGCCTCCAGCGTCTGGCAGGCGTGCCCATACCGAGCCTCGCGGAACGCCATGATCAGGCTCGCTTTCAGCTCCACAACGCGGTCGGTATTGCGAGATAGCGACAGCAGGAAGAACGCTTGGTCTTCGTTCAGCAAGCCGAATCGCTCCGGCCTACCACCGGCAGTTCCGGCCAAGGGTTTCTCCGTTTGAAACGGAACAACCCCGAACTCTTCAAACTTCGTCAGGTAACGCTCGATCAGCGCCATTGGGTTTTTGTGCTTGGTTCCCAGTTGCTTCGCGAGCTGGCGGCTATCCACGCGAGGCTCGCCCCCGATTTGAGTCACCATGATTGCGTTCATGCGGTCACCTGCGTCGGCGGGTTGGTGCTGAGGTAATAGATCGCCATGCCCTGGTGAGTGCGCCCTTGATCGTCGTTAAGGGTGAGGCGGTTGGTCAGGATCTTGTGGCCCAGGCCGCGCAGTTCATTGATGCGGGCACCAGGGCGAACGATGTTCAGCTCGCGGATGGCTGTGAAGGTATCAAGCGGACCAGCTTGCGGGCGCTCTAAAAGGCGAGCGCGCTGTGCCGTTCCGCTGGTATTCTCTACGTGAGTTTTTTCTGGGCTGGCCTTATTGGGTTGGCCTTTTTTTTGGTCGGTCATTTATGCCGCCTCCCCTCGCAAGGCGATGCGCTGGCGCACCCAGGCTTGCGCCTCAGCCAGAATCCAACCGACAGGTGCCCCACGCGATTTGCTATCGCTCAGCGGGACGGGGCGGGGGAATGTCGGATCGTCTTTGAGGCGTTTGTAGATTGTTGGGCGGGCGTAGCCGGTGATCGCCGACAGTTCGCTAATGCGGATGATTACTGTGGCCGGATCGAACTGGTGAGCGGTCGTAGCAGTAGGCTGCGAGTTGAATGTGGTGCTCATATTCTGTTTCCCGTTTGCTGTAGATGGCGGGAGACAGGATGAGCACTCTACTACGTCGAAAAAATTCATCCGCTGTAACGGTTATTCAGTTAACCGTAATGGAAAGGGTAATATCCGTTACGGTTGAACAGTTTTTCGACTACGTCCACCTTTCCTGGCGTAATCAGGCGCGACGGGCTTAATCCAAGCCTTTAGCCTTTCGCTCGTATCTGGCAGCGCTACGTTCAAGCCCTGCTCAGCGAGAGCGCGATACACAATATCGGCCATCTCTCCAATTCTTATGGACTGATTCGAGTCTTCTTTCCATTTTGAAGCCGCCAAGTTGAGCGCTTTCTCTACAGCCTGATCTTTCAACCTGTTTATCTCATTGAGGCCCTTCATGCGACTGTCTTTAATCGCTAGGTGCTCGGCTCTTTCTTGCTGAATTCGATTCGAGTGGGTTAGCACCAGCGCGTACTGTATGTGCTTCGTTGCGAATATTAACTTCAAGCCTGCGTCCATCATTGTCGAGCGTTGACGACGCACGGCCCTTCTTGCACGTTCAAGAGGGCTTTGTTTCCTAGCAAGGCCTGGCAGTTCAAGCTCTAACATATCCTCGATGTACTGACTTTTTGCCATCGACTTCTTGTCGTCTGAAAACGGAGGGATTTCAGCGAGATTTACTGCTGCCTGGAACTCCTCCAGCGCATAGACCGCCCAGAGCTGTGCTTCCGAAAATTGCGTGCCTGTGGACAGAGAAAGATCTTCTGGAGGGAACATCTTCAGAAGCTCGTACCTACGCATTTCGTGCATGTACTTCGCTGCGTCGTCGTATTCGTCAGCAGCTCGGTTGGGGAGGGCGTCTGCGATGTAAGCTCGATAGTGTGTTTTGGCGTCATCGGTGCAGCTGATAATCCTTTTGCGAAGCTCAGCAACCTCAGACGTAGTGAGGTTTTTAAGAAGCTCTACGATGTCCTGATAGACCATATTGAAACCCAGTCCGTCAGGGCAATAATAATAAGGGGCGAAGGGGTCATAATCGTTATAGGGCGTCCCCTCCGGTCTTGGGCCGAACAACATCATGTAATGAAGGCGGTCTTCAAAAATTACCGGCTCAGGATCTTTCAGGAATCTCACGCAAATCTCCTATCAGTTCTGGTCCGGCTGTGGGCAGAGCATCCGGCTCAAATTTCGGGGTTGGCTGTATATCCAAACAGTTATGCTTTCAGTCTATAGCTGTCTACACAAACGAGGAAAGCCCGGAGTCACGCCCGCTTGCTAAAGTCACCTTGGACAACAACGCCACCGGCGAGGCTGTCGAGATAATTCGCATACCATTGCATCATTTTTGTACGCTGCGGTAGGTACTGGGCCTTGTTGTAGACGCCGGCAACGCCAGGCTTTTTGTGTGATAGCTGGGCCTCGACGTGGTTCTCGTCGAACCCGTTCTCGTTGAGCACTGTCGACGCGATATGCCGGAAGCCGTGACCGGTTTGTCGGCCCTCATATCCCATACGGCGTAGCGCCATCAGAAATACGGTGTCACTGCGTGGTTTGGTGTGGTCGCTGCGGCCAGGGAAAAGAAGGGGATAGCTGCCGGTGTACTGGCGTAGTTCCTCCAGTGCCTCGATCGCCTGAGACGAAAGCGGTACCAGGTGCTCAAGTCCCTTTTTACGTCCTTTGCGCTCGACGGGGATCGTCCAGATCTTTTTGGCAAAATCGAACTCCGACCACTTTGCCTCGCGTAGCTCGCTGGGGCGCACGGCGAACAAGCTCAGCAGGCGCAGACCGAGGCGCACATCGTGGGCGTGCGGATAGGCAGCAATGGCGCGGATTAGGCTGGGAAGCTCGTCCGGTGAAACGTGGGCATAGTTCTCGGCCTTGCCGGACTGGAGGTATTTTTGCAGGCCCTCAAGCGGGTTGTGGGTTGCCCGGCCGGTTACCCTGGCCAAGTCGTAGGCGTCTCGGCAGTACGAGCGCACTCGGCTCATTTGCTCAAGGATTCCCTGCTGCTCCATGCTGCGCAGAAACTCCATCCACTCAAGCGGAGTGATGTCGGCATAGGGGCGCTTGCCGAATACCGGGAAGACGTGACGCTCCAGGGCGCCGATGATTCGCTTGGCGGTACCCGCATCCCAGTTGGTGAGACGTGAGGCGTACCACTCTCTCGCCAGTGGCTCGAATGTCTCGCCGGCGATATCCCTTTCTGCTTTCTTGCGGGCTTGCTTGGTAACGATCGGGTTTTTGCCGTCGGCGGCGTCGGTGCGCAATTCGGCAGCTTTCTGCCTGGCGACTGATCCGCTCACCTCGGGGTAACCGCCAAGCCCAAGCCATGACCATTTGCCGTCGGGCTTCTTGTAGCGAAGCTGCCAGGACTTTTGGCCATCAGGCTTCACGCGGAAATAAAGGCCGCTCCCGTCCAACTCGCGATACTCGTTGGCATCAGGCTCTAGGCCGGACAATGCGGTATCGGAAAGGGGGCGGCGTTTTATCTCGGATCGCTTCATTTGGGCTTGTATCCCCTCGGTTCAATTATCTGTCGAGGATACACAGGGGGATACACGGAGGGAAGGTATGGGGGGATACAAGGAGATATAGTCAGAAACAAGAAAGCCCGCACTAGGCGGGCTTCTTGAGGTGGTTTAGAGACTCATGTAGACATCTGTAAACCGGTACTTGGTGGCTACACAGGGACTTGAACCCCGGACCCCAGCATTATGAATGCTATGCTCTAACCAACTGAGCTATGTAGCCAAGTGGCGCGCATTATTCGCGGAGAACGGGAATGCGTCAAGCGCTTTTTTGAAAATTTATCTACGCTATCAACTGTTTAACGGGAAACACCGGGTTTGGTGACGAGCGGTTGGGGTTTGCGCAGGTCCCAAGGCGGCGAAGATCAAAAGGTGGGAGCGGGCTTGCTCGCGAATGCGGTGTGTCAGTCAGCAGAGGTATTGGCTGGTCCACCGCTTTCGCGAGCAAGCCCGCTCCCACATTTGATCTGCGGTGTTCTGGCGTTCGTGCGTCAGGTTTTGCGCGGGTGCAGGCACTCTATCGAGCGGTCGACCATGGCTTTGGCCATTTCCAGCAGGTGCCACACGGCGAGGACTTTGGCGCGTTCGGGGCTTTGCAGTTGTTCGCCACAGTCGAGCGCGGTGGCAGAGGCGCTGTGCAGCAGGTCGGCGGTGTAGAGCAGGGAGTCTTCGAAGCTGATTTCGTCGCTGATGGCGTAGAAGTTTGTCGAGGGTTGCGGCGGGTCGGTCGGCAAATAGTGGTCGAGCGCTCGGTTGAAGGCGGCGCGGTCTTTGGCTTGGTCACGGGGTGGATCGGGGACGATCTTGAACATGGTGGAGCTCCTGATTGACTGGGAGCCGTACCGTTCGCGACTAAACGAAGGGTGGCGGCTGTACGCAGGTTAGTCGACCGGCTAATCAGGAAAACCCGGCGCACCCGAAGGTGCCCTGCGCACAGCCACCATGAAACCTCATGAAAGCATGCACCTGATATAAGTCCGGGCGACTAAACCCGATCACTGAAAACCAGCGACGGACCGAAGACTAGTCACCGACTTCCCCAGGCACAAGGCCGAAAGATTCTCTAGGAAACGTCCCGCAAATTAAAGGGATTCATCTTGCTGGCCCTTTACAAGCCGTGACCGCTGCATCGATTCACCTACTCGTTAGCCTGCTAACGGGATAGCCTTCCTGCACCCAAAAGTGGCACATTGTCGCACCTGCACCTGTGCATCCATCTGCTGTATGGAAAACCTCCCATGGCTCTGAGCAATTCCCAGCCCTCCGTGGCTACGGCGCCTGCCGCCGGGCAAACCAGCCCGTTGGTGATGCGTGTGATCGGCGCGGTGGCGCTGGCGCATTTGATCAATGACTTGATCCAGTCGGTACTGCCCTCGATCTACCCGATGCTCAAGGCCAATTACGGCCTGACGTTCACCCAGGTCGGGCTGATCACTCTCACGTTCCAGCTCACCGCTTCCCTGCTGCAACCGTGGGTGGGTTATTACACCGACCGCCATCCCAAGCCGTACCTGTTGCCCTGCGGGATGATTTGTACGCTGGTGGGCATTTTGATGATGTCTCAGGTGGGCAGCTTCCCGTTGATCCTGCTGGCAGCGGGCTTGATCGGGATCGGCTCGTCGACCTTCCACCCGGAAGCGTCCCGCGTGGCGCGTCTGGCTTCGGGCGGGCGTTATGGCCTGGCGCAGTCGACCTTCCAGGTGGGCGGTAACGCAGGCTCAGCGTTCGGTCCTTTGCTGGCGGCGGCGATCATCATTCCGTTCGGCCAGGGCAATGTGGCCTGGTTCGGTCTGTTCGCAGTGTTTGCGTTGTTTGTGCTGTATGCGATCAGCCGCTGGTACGCGCACCACTTGAATCTGTTCAAGCTCAAGCAAGGCCAGGCGGCCACCCATGGCTTGTCCAAGGGCCGGGTGCTGAGTGCGCTGGTGGTGCTGGGGCTGCTGGTGTTTTCCAAGTACTTCTACATGGCCAGCTTCACCAGTTACTTCACCTTCTACCTGATCGAGAAGTTCGACCTGTCGGTGGCCAGTTCCCAACTGCATCTGTTCTTGTTCCTGGGGGCGGTGGCGGCGGGTACGTTCTTTGGCGGGCCGATTGGCGACAAGATCGGCCGTAAGGCAGTGATCTGGTTTTCGATCCTTGGCGTTGCGCCGTTCACCTTGCTGCTGCCTCATGTGGACCTGTTCTGGACCAGCATTCTGAGCGTAGTGATCGGCTTTATCCTGGCCTCGGCGTTCTCGGCGATTGTGGTGTACGCGCAAGAATTGGTGCCAGGCAATGTGGGGATGATCGCCGGGGTGTTCTTCGGTTTGATGTTCGGTTTTGGCGGGATTGGTGCAGCGCTGCTCGGGCACCTGGCTGACATTCACGGCATCGAATACGTGTACACGCTGTGCTCGTTCCTGCCGCTGTTCGGGGTGTTGGCAATTCTGTTGCCGCGTACCAAAAAGGCCTGATGTCGAGTCAATCGAGTCGGGCAGATATCCTTGCTGCCCAACGCTTGCGTCAAACGGGGTAAATCAATTGCTCCTGCAAAGGGTGTCGGCGTTGCGCCAGGCCCTGATTTACGGTTGTAGCGGGTTATACGTGGCTCGCTTCAACTGTTCGCGCGCCCTGGACAAACGTGAGCGTACGGTGCCGATGGGGATGTCCATGGCGTCGGCGGTGTCTTGGTAGCTGCCGTCGGTTTCCAGCGAGGCGTAGAGCGTTTTACGCATTTCCGGCGGCAAGTGCGTGATCGCCCGCAGGGTCTTTTCCAGTTTGCGGTTGATCTCGAACTGCCAGTCCAGGCTGTTGTTTTCTTCCTGCCCATGCCACAGCGCTTCATCGAATTCGCAATGCACCGGTTTGGCATACATGCGCCGGAAGTGATTGCGGATCAGGTTCTGGGCTATCCCGCACATCCAGGTGCTGAGCGTGGCCTGGCCACTGAAGCGGTCCCGGTTGCGCCAGGCCTCCAGGTACGTCAGTTGCAGAATATCGTCTGCGTCTTCCGGGTTCAGTACGCGTTTATGAATGAAGCGGCGGAGTTTCTTGTGGTGGTCTTCCGACAGGTTCTGGATGGAGCGGTGCGGGTCAGGTGTAAGGTGAACTAAAACATCGATAGGGATATCCATGATTTTTTCCTCAGGGTAGACACGATCGGAATAATTCCGACGGGAACCCCCTTAGCACTGCCTGTGCCAAGCACTAATTACTCATAACCTATTGATATATATAGCGAAATATCTTGTTTTCATGCTTTTTTACGCAAGGTTTTGCACAAACCTTCGCAGGGTTGTGCCGGTTTTTTCATAAGCCTCGCAATCGCCGATAAGTTGGAACCGTAACGGGTTTGCCCGCCACACAAGGACACGAATCTCCCCGTCCTGGCATTCCCCATGAAAGTCGATCCCCATATTGATGTGCAAAAGCCCCAGAGCCTGGAACAGCCTGCGCCTGCAAGGGTTGATCACCGGCCACCCTCCACGGCGAGCGCCGCGCCGATCGGCGACGACCTCGGTTCGCTGTTCAACCAAGAGGTCGAGCTCAACAGCCGTGCGCTCGGACGGCGGCAGATAGGCCTGCGTGTTATGCCGGTCGAGCAACTGGCGCAACTCTATGAACAGTTGGGGCATCCGGCTCAGGCAACGCTGGCGACCGTCGCGCGTAATGTCAGGGTTCAACTGTTGGTGAACTCCAGCGTCGAGAAGTTTCTGGAGATCACCGGCAATGACCCGGCCCGGACCTACGTGGTGCTTCAGCAAGTGGCCGCGCAGGCCGATGCCGAGGTGCGCAGCAACGAGGCGAAGCTGGCTCGTGAGGCGCTGGTGAAGCTGGAGATGCGCTTCAAGCCGCAGATCCAGGCGGGCCTGAACACGGCATTGGCGCTGCAGGCCAGCAGTGATGACCCTCAACTGCGGCAGGCGGTGCGCGGTGTGTATTACGCCAGCGTGGTTACCCGGCAATCTCTGGCAACAATGTTGCAGGCGCTGCTGGGGTTGTTCGGTGGCGATGAATTTGGCTTGGGGCTGAAGCTGATGCGCCGTGCCCTGGCCGACGATATTGCGGCGCTGACTCCTTCGATTGCTTCGGCAAAATTACTCACGCTGCTGGTGGGGTTGCGCGGCTGCGACCAACTGGGTGGCATCTTATGTAATTGCCGGGACCTGATCGAGCGCCTGGCCCTCACCTATCCCGCGGTGACACGGGACGCGGTGGCGCTGCTCCAACGCTTGCTGGCCTACTCGAACACCGGGATTGCGGCTGCCGAGATCCAGCGTCTGGCCAATGAATTGGGCGGTGCTGACGTACTCAATCAAGTGATTTCACTCAATAGCGTTTACCCCGTTCTCAAGAGCCTGCCGCTGGCAGTGTGGCGTGATACGAGGGGCCGTGAAGAGTGCCTGAACAGCTTTTTGCTGGTGATGGACGAGTACGCACGCACCGAGCGCGGCGTCCGGCAGGGTATGGCCTTGCAGGGCCCCGATGCATGAGCGCGTTACGGGTCATCAATGGCGTGCTGCTGAAGGTTGCACAACGTGCCGAAGTCTTGGGCGCGGTGGTCATCATGGCCATTGTGTTTATCTTTATTGTGCCGCTGCCCACCTGGCTGGTGGACATCCTGATTGCCCTCAATATCTGTATCTCGTGCCTGTTGATCGTGCTGGCGTTGTACCTGCCGGGGCCGCTGGCGTTTTCCTCGTTTCCGTCGATCCTGTTGCTGACCACGATGTTTCGCCTGGCCCTCTCGATTGCCACCACGCGATTGATTCTGCTGGAGCAGGACGCCGGCGATATCGTCGAGGCCTTCGGCAATTTCGTGGTGGGCGGCAACCTGGCGGTGGGGTTAGTGATCTTCATGATCCTGACCATCGTCAACTTCCTGGTGATCACCAAAGGTTCCGAGCGTGTTGCTGAAGTGGCGGCGCGGTTCAGCCTGGACGCCATGCCCGGCAAGCAAATGTCCATCGACAGTGATTTGCGTGCCGGCCTGATCGATGGCGAGCAGGCCCGGGACAAACGTGAGCAGTTGTCCCGCGAGAGCCAGCTGTTCGGGGCCATGGACGGGGCCATGAAATTCGTCAAGGGCGACGCGATTGCCGGGCTGATTATCGTGGTGATCAACTTGCTGGGCGGTTTCTCCACCGGCATGTTCCAGCACGGCATGAGCGCCGGCGATTCCATGGCGTTGTACTCGGTATTGACCATCGGTGACGGCCTGATTGCGCAGATTCCCGCGCTGCTGATTTCCTTGACCGCCGGCATGATCATCACCCGTGTGGCACCGTCCGGGCGTAACAAGGGCTCCAATAACATGGGCGCCGAGATCGCCCGGCAAATGACCAGCGAACCCAAGAGCTGGATCATCGCCTCGGTCGGGATGCTCGCGTTTGCGGCGCTTCCCGGGATGCCGACGATGGTATTCATCCTCATTTCATTGATCACCGGTTCCCTGGGTTATTACCTGGTACGCAAGCGCCAGCGGCTAGAGCAGCCGGAGCAAACGAATGCCGATACGGTCGCCCCGCAAGACAATGGTGAAGAAGACTTGCGCGGCTTTGATCCGTCGCGGCCTTACCTGTTGCAGTACCCCGCAGCTTTGCACGGCAGTGCGCAGGTGGCGCAGGTCACCCATGGCATTCGCCAGGCGCGCAATGGCCTGGTCACGCAAATCGGCCTGACGCTGCCGCCGTTTGAAGTCGAGTTCGCACCGGCACTGGCCGACGATGAGTTCCGCTTTTGCGTGCATGAAGTGCCGATGATCAAGGCCACTCTTGGCAATCGCATGGCGGTGGTCCGTGACACCCTGGCCGCTGAGCCCGAAGACGGCGCCAAGGGACTGCCTGAGCGCGACGAACAGGAATGGGTGTGGTTGGCGCCCGATGATCCATTGCTTGACGATGAGCAATTGGAGCGCTTCACCGCAGAGAGCTTGATCATCGAGCGCATGACCCGCGCGATGCTGCTGAGCGGGCCGCAGTTCCTCGGGATTCAGGAGAGCAAGTCGATCCTCAGTTGGCTCGAATTCAACCAGCCGGAACTGGTGCAGGAACTGCAACGCATCATGCCGCTTTCACGTTTCTCGGCGGTGTTGCAGCGCCTGGCCAGCGAGGGTGTTCCGCTGCGTGCCGTGCGTCTGATCGTCGAGGCCTTGATCGAGTACGGCCAGCATGAACGTGAGCCGGACGCCTTGGCCGACTACGCGCGCATCGCCCTCAAGTCGCAGATTTTCCATCAGTACAGCGAAGCCGATGGCCTGCATGCCTGGCTGTTGTCGCCCCACACCGAAAACGTGCTGCGCGATGCATTGCGCCAGACCCAGACCGGAGTGTTCTTTTCCCTCGACAACGACAGCAGTGCGGTGCTGGTCAGCCTGCTCAAACAAGCCTTTACCGTGCGGGCCAAGAGCAAGAGCGTGCTGTTGGTCGCGCAGGATTTGCGCAGCCCTTTGCGTACCTTGCTGCTGGAAGAATTCAACCATGTGCCGGTGCTGTCGTTTGCCGAGTTGGGCAGCTCCTCGAAGGTGAAGGTACTGGGGCGTTTTGATCTGGGTCAGGATGATCTGTTGCACGGCGCAGTGGCATGAGGGCTTGATGATGTTTGAGTTGCGCGTGCTGGATGGCCAGCACCAGGGGGCGGCGTTGCCGCTGTTTGGCGAGCAGTGGAGTATTGGTGCCGCTCCTGACGCGGACCTTTCGCTGTTCGACCCGGGCATTGCCGAGTGGCACGTGTGGTTGCGCCTTGCAGGCGGGCAATGGTTGCTGCAGGCCGAGCAAGGGCTGGTGCAGAACGCCGAGGGTCAGCTCGTCGCTCAGATCAGTGACTTGCCACTCAACGTGCCTTTTTCGATTGGCCAGATTCGGCTCTGCGTCACCCGGGCCGATCAGCCCTGGCCCAAGGCGCCTGTCGTTACGGCGACGGAGCCGGCATCCGTCAGTGAGACGCCGCCGACGCTGACGTTGTCCTCGATTTCGAGGTCGCAGCAGAAGCGTTTGATCAGCCTGGTGGTGGTGGGGGCGGTCATCATCACGGCGATCGGTATGGCTACCAATGGTGAACGCCAGGCACAGGCATCGCTGATGCCACCAGAGGTCCGCAAGCCCGAATTGGGCTCGCCCTACGAGGTGCGTCAGCAGTTGCTCAAGATGCTCGGCGAGCGAGAGTTGGGCCACCGTGTGAGCCTGCAAGTGATCAATGGCCAGGTCAGCCTCAACGGCGATGTGTCCCGGGACGACGTGGAATTGGTATCGCGCATGCTCAGCCGTTTTGGTGAGCAGTTCGAAACCTCGGTGCCGGTGCTCAGCCGTGTCAGCGAACGCAACAGTGAACTGCCCTTCAAGATTTTGCAGATCGTCGGCGGGCCTCATGGGCATGTGGTTCTGGAGCAGGGCAACCGGCTGTTCGTCGGTGACGAGGTGGAGGGTCTGCGGCTGGTGCTGATCGACAACACCAAAGTGGTATTCGATGGCAAGCAACGGTTCGAGGTGCGCTGGTGAGTGAGCAGATACAGGCCCGTCTTGAGGCTTGGCAGCAGCGCCAGTCGAGTGCGCTGGCCAGCTTTGCGCCGGTGGCGGTGCGCGGTCGTATCCAGCGGGTCAACGGCATGTTGCTGCAATGCCGGCTGCCTCAGGCGCGCATCGGCGATTTGTGCCAGGTCGAAAAAACCGTGGGCGATTACATGCTCGCCGAGATTATCGGGTTCGATCAGCAGGATGCCGTGCTCAGTGCCCTGGGCAACCTGGAAGGCGTGCGGGTGGGCGCCAGCGTGCAGCGCCTTGGGGTGCCGCATCGGGTGCGGGTCGGGGACGATCTTTTGGGGCAGGTACTGGATGGCTTTGGCCGGCCGATTGCGGGCGAAGGGCCGAGCGCCTTTGTCGAGGATGACGCGGAGGATGCGAGCCCTGTGTTGTGCGAGGCACCCTTGCCCACCGAGCGGCCGCGGATCAACCGGGCGCTATCCACCGGGGTGCGCTCGATCGATGGGTTGGTGACGCTGGGGGAAGGTCAGCGTGTCGGCCTGTTCGCCGGAGCGGGCTGTGGCAAGACCACCTTGCTGGCCGAGATCGCCCGTAATGTGGAGTGCGATGTGATTGTGTTTGGCCTGATCGGAGAGCGAGGTCGCGAGCTGCGCGAGTTTCTCGACCATGAGTTGGACGATCAGCTACGCGCCAAGGCAGTGCTGGTGTGTGCGACTTCCGATCGTTCCAGTATGGAGCGGGCGCGCGCCGCCTTCACGGCGACCGCATTGGCCGAAGGGTTTCGACGCAAGGGCAAACGTGTGTTGCTGCTGATTGACTCCCTGACCCGGTTCGCCCGGGCCCAGCGCGAGATCGGCCTGGCCGCCGGTGAGCCACTGGGCCGTGGCGGCCTGCCGCCGTCGGTGTACAGCCTGATGCCGCGCTTGGTGGAGCGCGCCGGGTTGACCCGCGACGGGGTGATCACCGCGATCTACACCGTGCTGATCGAGCAGGACTCGATGAACGACCCGGTGGCCGATGAAGTCCGCTCGCTGCTCGATGGCCATATCGTGTTGTCCCGCAAGCTGGCCGAGCGCGGCCACTACCCGGCGGTGGACGTGTTGGCCAGCCTTTCCCGAATTTTAAGCAACGTGGCTGAGCCCGTGCACATCAAGGCCGGCACCGCATTGCGGCGTTTGTTGTCGGCCTACCAGCAGATCGAGCTGATGCTCAAGCTGGGCGAATACCAGCCTGGCAGCGATGCCCTGACAGACCTGGCGGTGAACAGCCGCCAGGCAGTCGATGGTTTCCTGCGCCAGGACTTGCGTGAGCCGGCGCCGATGCAAGCCACCCTTGATCTGCTGATGGAGCTGACCTGCGATGTCCCTTTCTGAAATAGACACCCTGCGGCGCCTGCGCAAGCATCGGGCTGATCGCGCCGAGCGCACGTTGCGGGCGGCCAAGCGGCTTCAGCAAGCGCTGCTGTTGCAGATCCAGCAGGCACAGGAAGCGCTTGAACACACCCGCCAGGAGGAGGCGCGCAAAACCGCAGAGCTGTTGGGCAAGCATCAAGGGCAAGTGATCTCGTTTCGCGACCTCAAGTCCTGGAATACCCAAGAGCGCACGTTCTCGGCCGAGACCCGGCGCGAGGAAGGGCAGTTGCATGCGTTGCACGGTCAGCGCGAGGAACAACTCACCCATGTCGACAGCGCACAGCGGCACGTTACCCAGTGTTTGCGCGAAGTTGAAAAACTCCAGGAGCTATCCCTTTTGTTGGTGCAGGAAGAGAGCGATGACGCAAGTTCCAGTGAACAAACCTGAGCGTCCGCGTGAGCCCCGGGAAGAACGTGAGCCCGGCACGGGGGCGTTTGTGTCCGTAGAGCAGAGACTGTTATTTACCCAGCTGTTTACCCGCGACCGTGACGGGGGGGGCTATGGCTCCTCCCGCACGGCACTGATGGCGCCAACCGAAGCGCTGATGATCGAGGCGATGACCGAACAATTGGCGCCCCGTTTACAGGCCGCTACGCAGTGGCCGTTGCAAGCGATGTTGTACCTGCCGCGTTTGGGGCGGATCAACGCGAGCGTGCGTCGCGAACAAGGCGCCTGGAACGTTGAGCTGACGGCTGAGGAAACCCACACCGCACATTGGCTGCCCGGCGTGCGGCAACGGCTTGAAGATGGCCTGGCCGGTGCACTGGCGCAGCCAGTGCACGTGCATCTGGCAGACAGGGTCCCGGCATGATCATGCCGGTCTTGAATGTGCCTGTGGTCAACGCAAAAACAGTGGCGGCGCGGCGCAGATTAGGGCGTGGCATGCGCATGCCGTTTCGGGTCTCGGGGCAGCACGGCGAGTTGTTGATGGTGCCCGGCCGTGCGCCTGAGGGTGTTAAACCGTTGTGTTTCGAGAGTGCCAGCGGGGTGCTGGCGTTTGCCGAGCCTGGGCCGTTGTTCAGCCTGCTGGGGGAGTGCCCGGTGACACTGGCAGAGGCCGGCAACGACCCGGATTCCTGGTTCTGGGAATTGTTCCAGCACCACCTGAGTCCCGAGGTGCGAGCGCTGTTCGGTTACCTGCGGTTGTTGCCTGTCCCCAGGAAGTTGACGTTCGGCTGCCGGTTGACGGTGACGCTGGGTGCGTCCCGCGTGGTGGGTTACCTGTGGCTGGCGCCCGAGACCTTGCTGGCGCTGTGCGACGCCGGCCCCTGGCGGCCCATAGCTGCGCCGCTGCCCGCGTCGTTTCAACTGGCGCTTGCGGTGACGCTGGGGTGCCTGCGGCTGCCGATTCTCCAGGTGCGCCACCTGCGTGCCGGTGATGTGGTGATGCTTGAACAACCCACGTTCGACCCTCAGGGAAACGGCCTCCTGCACGTTGGCAGGCACCGGCTGCACGGCCGTATTGATGATGAATCCGGGCCGTTGTGCCTGACGCTTATTTCGATTGAGGAAACGTCCGTGGACGAGGATTTTGCAACACAACAATACCCTGGACATGCGGATGATCAGCCCGTGGTGGACGTCTTCGGCCATGAGCCCTTCGACGAGTTGAGCATGGCTCTGAATGTGCGCTGTGGCACCCTCAGCCTGACCCTTGGCGAACTGCGCAACTTGGCCCCCGGCGCGGTATTGGGCATCTCCGGTTACGCCCCCGGCATGGCGGGGCTCTATTACGGCGATCGGCCGATTGGCCAGGGGCAGTTGGTGGAAGTGGACGGGCGCCTGGGGTTGCAGTTGTCTCGCGTGGTTTTTGCCCGATGATGTTCCAAGGGATTGACCCCCTGATTCTCGCGGTTTTTTTCGGTGCGCTGTCGTTGATGCCGATGCTATTGATCATCTGCACGGCCTTCTTGAAGATCGTCATCGTGCTGATGATTACCCGCAACGCCATTGGCGTGCAGCAGGTGCCACCGAGCATGGCTATCAACGGTATAGCACTGGCCGCGACGTTGTTTATCATGGCGCCCGTGGGGTATGAAATTGCTCAGAACGTGAAAGCCTCCCCTGTGGACACGAGCAATGTGCAGACGCTTATGGACACAGGGGTTGAGGCCATCGCGCCGTTGCGCGCATTCATGCTGCGCAACACCGATCCGGATGTGTTGACTCACCTGCTGGAAAACAGCGCACGCATGTGGCCGCCTGAAATGGCACAAAGCACTCAACGCGAAGACCTGATCCTGTTGATCCCGGCGTTTGTGCTTTCCCAGTTGCAGGCGGGGTTCGAGATCGGCTTCCTGATCTATATTCCGTTCATCGTCATCGACCTGATTGTCTCCAATCTGCTGTTGGCCCTGGGGATGCAAATGGTTTCGCCCATGACCATTTCCCTGCCGCTCAAACTGCTGTTGTTCGTCATGGTTTCCGGGTGGTCGCGATTGCTCGACAGCCTGTTCCTTTCTTACCTCTGAGTGACCTATGGAACCGATCGTGCTGTTCAAGCAGGGCATGCTGCTGGTGGTGGTGCTGTCGGCACCGCCGTTGATCGTAGCGGTGATTGTCGGCGTGCTGACGTCACTGGTGCAGGCCCTGATGCAGATCCAGGACCAGACGCTGCCCTTCGGCATCAAGCTGGTGGCGGTGGGCATTACCCTGGTGTTGACCGGTCGCTGGATCGGCCTGGAGTTGATCCAGCTGATCAACCTGATGTTCGACATGATCGCCCGTTCGGCATTGAACTGAGGGACTGCGCGTGCTGCTTTATCTTGAATATTTGCCAAGCCTGCTGGTGGCCATGGCGCGCATTTATCCCTGTGCGTTCCTGGTGCCGGCGTTCAGTTTTCAACATATCCGCGGCCTGCCCCGGCACGTGATTGTGATGGTCATGGCGTTGATTCCGGCGCCCGGTATTCATGCCGTCATGAGTGGCCAGGACTACTCCGCGCTGATGATCTGCGCGCTGCTACTCAAGGAAGCGGCCCTGGGTATTTTGCTGGGTGTCTTGCTGGCCATGCCGTTCTGGATGTTCGAGTCGGTGGGCGCGCTGCTGGATAACCAGCGCGGCGCCTTGGCGGGTGGCCAACTCAACCCGTCGCTGGGGCCGGATGCCACCCCCATCGGGCACCTGTTCAAACAGTTGGTGATATATCTGCTGATCGTCATGCTGGGGCTGAGCGTGTTGACCCAAGTGATCTGGGACAGCTACCTGATCTGGCCGGCCACCGCCTGGCTGCCGTTGCCGGCCACCAATGGCTTCAGCGTTTTCCTCGGCGTGCTGGGCGACACCTTTACCCACATGATGCTGTATGCCGCACCGTTTATTGCGGTGCTGCTGTTTCTGGAATTCGGCTTCGCGGTGCTGGGCTTGTACAGCCCGCAGCTGCAGGTTTCCACCTTGGCAACGCCGGTCAAGAGCCTCGCCGGGCTTGGGATTTTGCTGCTGTATTTTCCATTGCTGCAGGATTTGATCGTCACCCGTATGGCGCAGCTGGCAGACCTTAAACATTCCATCGGCCTGATGTTTCAGGGGGTTGCACCATGAGTGATTCGGGGGAGAAAAAACACGCCGCCACCCCCAAGAAGCTCAAGGACCAGCGCAAGAAAGGCCAGGTCGCGCAGAGCCAGGATGTCGGCAAGTTATTGGTGCTGACCGCCTTGAGTGAAATCGCCTTGCTCACCGCTGAAACCAGCATGCAGCGCCTCCAGCAATTGATCATGCTGGCGATGTCGGGCATCGGCCGGCCCTTCGTGCGGGCCCTGGAAGAAGTGCTGATGGAAGGCCTGCTGATGTTTTTCTCGTTCGCCCTGTTGATGGCCGGGGTGGCGATTGCCGTGAAGCTGATCAGCGGCTGGTTGCAGTTCGGCTTCCTGTTCGCGCCGGATAACTTGGCACCGAACTTCAGTCGCCTTAACCCGCTCAGCCAACTCAAGCAGATGTTCTCCGCCCAGTCGGTGATGAACCTGTTGATGGGGCTGGCTAAGGCGCTGCTGCTGACCCTGGTGTTGTACGTGGTAATCGAGCCGTCGTTGGCGGCGTTGATCAACCTGGCCACCAGCGATTTGCAAAGCTACATCCTGGCACTGATCACCTTGTTCCGGCACTTGCTGCATGCCTGCCTTGGATTGTTGCTGGTGCTGGCGCTGATCGACATGGCGATGCAGAAGCACTTCTTCGCCAAGCGCATGCGCATGACCCAGGTGGAGGTGATGAAAGAATACAAGGACATGGAAGGCGACCCCCACGTCAAGGGTCAGCGGCGTCAGCTGGCGTATCAACTGGCCCAGGAAGAGCCGAAGGTCAAGCTGCCCAAGCTTGAAGAGTCCGACATGCTGGTGGTCAACCCGACGCATTTTGCCGTCGCGCTCTACTACCGCCCCGGGAAAACCCCGCTGCCAATGTTGGTAGACAAGGGTACGGATGCCGAGGCCCGCAAACTGATCGACCGCGCCAAGGCGGCCGATGTACCGGTGATCCAGTGCGTATGGCTGGCGCGTACGCTCTATGAGAAGAAACTGGGGGCGCCCATTCCACGGGAGACACTGCAGGCGGTGGCCCTCATCTACCGTACGCTGCGTGAGCTGGATGATGAGGCCAAGCGCGACACCCTGCATTTGCCGGAGCTGGAACAGCGTTAACGCGTGCGGCGTACATCCAGCGCTTCGAGCCTGGCCAGGGACAGTATTCGGCTGACGATGTCACTGAGCGCAGCGTCGCCCACCGGCAACGCGTGCCAGATTACCAGCGCACC
Source organism: Pseudomonas sp. SED1 (assembly GCF_034044025.1). Lineage (NCBI taxonomy): Bacteria > Pseudomonadati > Pseudomonadota > Gammaproteobacteria > Pseudomonadales > Pseudomonadaceae > Pseudomonas > Pseudomonas sp. SED1. The sequence goes on along the minus strand of NZ_JAXCIS010000060.1, from coordinate 45,269 downwards.
CTTGGCATCAAGGTAGACAAAGCACCCGTCGAACGCCTGCGCATGTTCAAAGCGCCGTTCAAGCACGTGTTGCAACTGCCTGGCCTGTAAAGTCTCGGGTGTTATCTGCAAGGCCAGGCCCCGCTGGGTACCGGCCTTGATGGGGAGCAGGGTAATACCTGGAGACAGGGGCAGGTGAGCGTCATTGCCGCTCACCAGCTGGTCCAGGAAAACCTGGCGATGTTGATCATCGTCGGGTAATCCCATGGGGTTCACCGCTCCAGGGATATGGTCTGATAATCCGACCGCTCGCCGGCCGGGCCGGCTTCTACGCGCATCTGTGGCGGCCACCAGACCACCATTTTATCGGCGCTGGATTGCGGGCGTGAGCAGGAGTCGCCCTTGCACGTTGGCGTGCAACCGACGACGAGCAGGGCGAGGCCGATCAACGTGGCGCAGGACAGTTGTCGTTTCATTGTGGGTTGCTCCGGGCAGGCGTGAGCAGGGAAGGGCGGGGCACGCCGATGTGCTCGTCTTTGATGACAGGGCGGATGGCGATAAACACTTCAGCCTCTTCGCCCGGCTTGAGCCAGGCACGTGGCCAGACGCTGACTGCCAGGGTCTGGGAGTTGCTGCATTCCTTTTCATCAATGCGCACGTGGCGATTGAACTGGTTGCGCAACACCACCACCGCTACGTTGAACTGCGGGCCGGCGTACCACTGGCTGCGCTCGGTATTGAGGGCCAACAGGTCCCGGGTGGCGCACAAGGTATTCAGGCCAAGTGGCATCGGCGCGGCCTTGAACCCCCTGGGCACTTGCCCGCTGACGAGGTGAGCCAGGGTGCTGGTGATGTCGCTGCGCTTGATCACCGGTTGATGCTCGGCATAGCGCCTGGCCAGAGGCTTGAGCGCCGCCTGCAGTTCGGCCTGGTCTTCCTGTGGCAAGTAGCGTGAAGGGTCGGCCTGATCTCCGATGACCCGCGGGGTCAGGATAAACAGGCGCTCGCGCCGGTTGTTCTGGCGTTCGGTGGAGGAAAACAGCGCTTTGCCCAGCAGCGGTATGTCGCCCAGCAGCGGTATTTTGTTCTGCTTGTCGGTTCTTTCGGTGACATGGAAACCACCGACCACCAGCGAGCGCTTCTCCGCCATCACCGCCTGGGTACTGACCTTGCCCCGGCGCACATCGGGGCCGATACGCTCGGGGTTCGATTCATCGAAGTTACCGTCTTCGATGTCCACCACCAGATGAATCTGGTGTTGACCCCGGCTTGTGATCACCCTGGGCACAACCTGAAAACTGGTGCCAACGGTGATGGGCAGGATGGTTGCGACTTCCGCGCCGGCAGTCAGGTATTGAGTGCGATTGAAATCAATCACCGCCGGTTGGTTTTCCAGGGTGAGCACCGACGGGTTGGACACCATCGTCGCCAGACCACGCTGCTCCAGGGCGCGTACATCGGCATAGAAGCGGTCGCGGTTTTCGATCGACAGTTGCGATGACGTTCCGGGGGCCATGTTCACGCCGCCACGAAAGCGGCTGTTTTGAAAGCCCCAATTGACCCCGAATTCGCGTAATTGAGTGCGTTCGATATCGAGGATGATTGCGTCGATTTCTACCAGCTTGCGCGCTACGTCGAGCCGGGCGATCAGATCGCGGTACATCGCCTGGCGTTCCGGCAGGTCATAGATCAGCACGGCGTTATTGCGCACATCGGCTTCGACCCGGATTTTACTGCTGGGAGCCGGTGCCCGTGGAGTGAGCGACATGCCGCTGTCCAATTGCCCCGGGTTGATTGCCGTGCCGAGCATCTGCCCCAGCATCGGGTTGCCCAACCTTGGAAAGCTCGGCGTGATGGGCGAGGGTTGTGAGGCTGAGGTGGGGCGTTGGCTCAGCGTCGAGAGCGTAGAGGCGGGGCGAGGCTCCAACAAACCGCGCAGCATGGTGGCGACGCCGGGAATGATCAGTTTTTCACCGCGATAATCAATCGGACGGTCCGCGGCATTGGCGAATTTCAGCGGGTAACTGAGGATGCTCTGCTTTTCATCGGGAGATTTGCGCTGGCTGCTGAATTGCTTGATCTGCTCGATATAGCGCTTGGGGCCCGAGACCAGCACCACGCCATCGTCGGACAACTCTCCCCAGCCAAACCGGCTGTCGAGCAGGCCAATATCGGTCAGGGCCTGCTTGAGGTCGGCGAGGGTCTCGGAAGAGACTTCCAGTCGCGCTGACTCTTGTTGGTCCAGGGTGCTGATGTACAGCGTGTTGTTGTACAGGTACCACTGGAAGCGATGCTCTACGCCAAGCCTGTCGAGCAGCGATTGCGGGGTATTGGCGCGTATCTTGCCATTGACGTTGCCTTCCAGCAGGCCGTCGATTTGCAGTTGCGTGCCAAACGACTGGGCGAAGTCTTCCAGCACATCCCGCAGCGGCTTGTGTTCGGCTTCATACGCGAAGGCGGTGTTTTTCCATTCGGCGGGGACGGCGGCGAGGGTGCTTTCCAGGGGGGCCAAGCAGAGCAGCGCGAACAGGCAACGCCAGTGAGCGCGTTTGGCTACACCAATGGGCGAGCGTAATCGCAAGACAGTGCGCTTGTGGGTCTTGTTATACATGACGGACTCTCTGTTTCAGTGCGGCAGTTTACGTAATGAGGTGGGCTGGAACTTGCGCTCGGGCCTTGTCAGGCGCGCAACGACACTGCGCCAGGTGTCGCGTTGGTTGAGAAGGGCTTCAAGGGATTTCAACACGTGTTCCTGGCTGCAATCCCGTGGCAGGGATTGCTGCAACCAGAGGTAGCCGGTTGTGGGAGCCAAGGCCAGCGCGCCCTGGAAATGTGCCAGGCTGGACTGGCCCAGGCGGCTCCAGGATTGCAGCGGGATTTCGAGGTGCGGTTCGGTCAGCTGAACACGTAGCAATACGTGTTGTTCATCGCGATACATGTTGACCTCGTCATTCTCCTCAAGCAGCAGAACCTGCTGTTCGCGACCACGCGAGCAGTCGAACAACGTTTGGTGCCAGCTACTGGACGACATTGATGGCAGCTTTCAGCGTTTCTTGCCTGTAGCTGGAATAGGTCGAACTCAGCGAATAGTTGGTAACAAGGTTGGACTTCGTTTCAAGCAACTGTTCGAAGAGTTGCATGCTTTCTTCGTGCCCTTGACTATTCAGCGCATCGGCCTTGATTTGATCGAGGTGTTTTTCGCTATGGACTTGTTGCCTGTAGAGCTTTTTGAGCAAGTAGTCATTGCTATTCATCGATGTATCTCCGGTGGGTTTCTCCCTCTGTGTGGTGCCTGATTTGTGACCGGTTCCATCGATGGACCTATTTATTTACAAAACGCTTTTACGCAGAAAAATCCTCACTTGGTTTTTGCCTTGGCGGGAGGTGCCATCAGGTTATTCAGGGCATCCGTCCAATTGATGTGAAACCCACCATCGTCGGTTTCAAGCACCAGCGACCGGGCGGGCAGCCCGTTTTCAACCCGAAGCGTCCATGGCACACCGCAATGGCGACCGAGCCATTGCTCGACATGTTCGCGGTCCAACGGATTGCACAGCAGGCTTGCCTTGACCGTTGGCAATTGGGCATCCAGCAGTTTATTGAGCAGCGCACTAACACATTGAGCGGGCAGGGTGTCTTCCAGCAAGTTTCGAATGGCGCTGTTAATGACTGAGGTGGCGGTGTGTTCCAGGTTGTCGTGCATCGCCTGGCGTTCTAACTCCCAGTGAAGCAGCTGGGCATTGGCGCGTTGCCAGAACGCGTTGCCTGCGCTTTCCAGTATGTGCTCGCAATGGGCTTCGGCTTGGCTTATGAGCGTTTGCGCCTGGGCTTCGGCGCGTTCGAGCAGGTGACGGGCCTGGGCATGCTCAGCCAGCATTTCTTTAGGAATCAGGGCCGCCGGAAGGTTGGAGGGTACGGTGTGCAGCTCAATCTTGCGGGTACAAAACATGGTCGGCGTTCTCGCTACGCGCCCGCAGGGCATCATCGGAAGGGTTGGAGGCGGTGCGCCAAAGCGCGGCTTGCCAAAGGGTATCCAGGCGGCCATGGGGGTCTGTCAGCTTGGGATGCTGCTCCACCTGAAGTATCCGTGAGCGGGCAAAGCTCAAGCGCAGTCGCTGCCAGATCACGGGGGCCACCCATGCACGCAGGTACTGCAACGGATCGTCGACGTTGACGGGTATTGGGTCTGGTCCCAGGGCTTTGGCCAGTCGCTGGCACCAAATAAGCTGTTCCTGATTCAACCCACTGTCGCCGGGAGCGTTGCACACCTCATTGACCAGTATCAGGACGAGGTCGCGCTGTTGTGCGCAGATCAGCACCAGTTGCAGCAAGGTCGGAGAAGGGGACGGGGGGAGTTCGGGGTTTATGCCGAACAGGTGACTCACCCGTGCATGGTGGCTGCGTGAAAGCACCGCTGTTTCCACAAAGCCTGTTTGCGTGCGCCAATCCTGGTGGGCCTTCTCCCAGGGGGAAGCCCACCACCGTACCCAAGTGAGATTTTCACTCATGGGCATGGGCTATTGCGGGCGCGGGTGCGCGCGTTGCCCTGCGGCGCCAGACCAGCCACGCAATGCCTCCCAGCACAAGGGCCACCAGAGGCGCCATGATGCTGGTGCGCCAGAATCCAAGGTCTTGCTCCGGTACCAGAAAAGGGCCGAGGTAGGTGAGCTTTTGCTTCTCGGTATAGGCGGTGGCCGGTACGAAAATGACGGTCAGTTTTGTCGTGTTTTCGAGGGCTGAGGCCATGCCGGGAATACCGCTGGCTACCATCCTGCGCACCCGCGCATTGATATTGTCAGGGTCCAGCCGCAGATCGTGCTTGATGAACACGGAAGCGGATGCCGGCTGTACCGGCTCGCCGGGCGCCACCCGCTCAGGCAGCACCACATGTACGCGTGCAACGATCACACCGTCTATATTTGACAAGGTCGCTTCCAGTTCCTGGGACAGCGCATAGATGTAACGTGCGCGCTCCTCCAGCGGCGTGGAGATCACGCCTTCCTTGCGGAAGATGTCCCCCAATGTCGAGCGGGCCACCTTGGGCAGTCCGACAGCTTCCAGAGTACGCACAGCCCGGCTGATGTCCCCCGTCCTGACGCGAACAGTTACTCCGTCCTTTGCCGGAACCTTCTGGGCACGGATCTGTTTGTCTGCCAGTTCCGCGATGACTTCATTGGCTTCCTGCTCGGATAGATTGCGGTGCAGCTCTACACTTTCTCCGCAGCCTGCCAGCATCAGCAGTGCCGAAAAAAGTAATGTGGTGCTTAGACGGCGGTACATGCACCTACCCCATGTTCGAGACTTTTTCGATGCCTTTTGTAACCGCGCTCAGTACCTTCACCTTTGCCGTCACCTCGAGGTGCCCGTCGACAAGCGACTGGGGAAACTCGTTGGCTTCCCTGGTGTTCTTGTTCTGGCTCGCATCCCGAAACCCCTTGGCGATGCGGCTTGGCAGCGTCGTCGACGCCGTGGCGCCCAAGAGTGAAAGGGGCGCCGCCAGGGTAGTCGCGCTTTCTCTTCCAGGCGGTTTGGTCTGGCTTAGCTCTGCGTTGAAAAAATGAGTGTCGGAAGTCCGGTTGATTGCGGTTGGCGTATCAGGCCACGTGGTGATGTTCCTGCGTTGTGAAAACTCTATGTCGGTGTGGGGAATATCCACATGAACCTCCAGCGAATGTATCGATTGCTGCTCCTGTGAAGATCTCCTCAGCCGTTGAGCTGAGGAGAGCTTCCTTACTTAGGCGAATCTCAATGATTTAACGCGCCCTGCTTTCGCTGTAGTAAGTTCTTGCTCGGCCGTTTTTGCAGCTTCTTCGACAATTTTCTTTTCTTTATCTGCGTTGAGCCGGTCCAGTTGTGCTTGGTTGCCGGCACTAAGGCCGCCTGCGGAACCGATTGTGGACATATGTCACCTTTCGTATGTGTTAAGAAAAGATTCAGATAGCGCGCATACTCGCTATCGTAACGGGGTGAGCGACGATGTTGCTCAATTTATAGGTGGTTGAGGAGGTATGGAGCGTTCCAGTTTGACTGAGTGGACTTGTTTTAAATTGTTTCTTGTATAGATTGAGGCCGATGGTTTATACAGGTTTGCGAGTGACGGCCGAGCCGATATTATTTCTGCATTTGTGCAAAAAGTTACGAAGAGAGCACTTCCGTCACGCTCCAGACGCTCATGCCAGGGATATTTCGAGCTGCTTCATCCGGTAGTAGAGCGTTCGCTTGGCAACCCCCAATTCGACGGCGACTACGTCCACATTGCGCCCGTGCCGTCGTAAGGCATCTTCAATCAATGACTTCTCGATTTGTTGCAGCCGTTCCTTGAGGCCTGTTTCTGTCTCCTGGTGGTCCTGTGTCGACTCTGAAAGCGGCGGCAGGCCCAACACAAATCGCTTGGCCGTCGAGCGCAGTTCACGGACGTTGCCAGGCCAGGGATGGCACAGTAATCGTTGCAGCAGCGCGCTGGGCGGCGAGGGAGCGGGGCACTTAAAGTGCTCTGACTCTTCGCGGATCATGTTCAGAAACAACGGCACAATCCGCTCACGGCGTTCGCGCAATGGCGGGAGCTTGATATCGACTACGTTCAGGCGAAAGTAAAGGTCGCGCCTGAACGCTCCCTGTTCGACCATTTCATGCAGTGACTGCTGTGCAGAGGCGATGACCCGCATGTCCACCGGGATAAACCGCGTGGAGCCCAGGCGTTCTACACCCCGGCACTCCAATACGCGCAGTAGCTTGGCCTGCAGGTTGAGCGGCATGCTGTCAATTTCATCAAGATATAAGGTACCCAAGTGGGCGGCCTCGACAAATCCGGCCCGGGATTGCATCGCACCGGTATAGGCCCCGCTGTTGACACCAAACAGTTGGCTTTCAGCCAGGCTTTCCGGTATCGCCGCGCAGTTGACGGCAACAAAGTTGCCCTTTCTCCGAGACAGGATATGTATGCGGTGTGCCAACGTGTCTTTACCTGTTCCGGTTTCTCCCAGCAGTAGCATATCGATATTAAGGGTGGCGGTATTACGGAGAGTGGCTTCTATACAAGGGCATTCGGTAAGGGGTGAGTTTGATACATCCTCAGTGTGATAGGAGACCGACATATTGTTATTACTCCAATATTGGATCGCATCACTGTTGTTAGACTTTTTGAGTCCTTTCGAACGTCCGGAAGTAAATCGGAAAATATCGGGTTTGTCATCTTGAGCGGGTAGTTAAGCCGTAGCGCTCGATGCGCAAGAAAGGTTAAGGGTGGGCGAGGTAATAAGAAGGCAAGTAACGGTGTGAGTTATATTTCTCATTGTGTTAAGGATAAATCCGAAAGTGACTGCGGATTTTTGAATCTGAAGATCTTTTTTGCTACCTATTGGTTGTCAATTAGTGTTGTGAGTGTTTTTGTTTTTTAATATATAAAGTTAATAACTGTGTCGCCGCGCCTTTTATCTATTCAAAAGCGTTTGTCCACAAAAAAGCCGATGCAGTGCATCGGCTTTTTGTTTTGCGGCATAGGCCGCAGGTGTCGCTTACACGTTGAAGCGGAAGTGCATCACGTCGCCATCCTTGACGATGTATTCCTTGCCTTCCAGGCGCCATTTACCGGCTTCCTTGGCACCGGCTTCACCCTTGAACTGGATGAAGTCGTTGTAGGCGATGACTTCGGCACGGATGAAGCCTTTTTCGAAGTCGGTGTGGATCACGCCAGCCGCTTGCGGGGCAGTGGCACCGACCTTGACGGTCCAGGCGCGGACTTCTTCAACACCGGCGGTGAAGTAGGTCTGCAGGTGCAGCATTTCGTAGCCGGCGCGGATCACGCGATTCAGGCCAGGCTCTTCCAGGCCCAGGGCCTCGAGGAACATGTCTTTCTCTTCGCCGTCTTCCAGCTCGGCGATTTCCGCTTCGATCTTGTTGCAGACCGGAACAACGATCGCGCCTTCTTCTTCGGCAATGGCCAGGACCACGTCGAGCAGCGGATTGTTCTCGAAACCGTCTTCAGCGACGTTGGCGATGTACATCACAGGCTTGGTGGTCAGCAGGTGGAAGCCCTTGATCACGGCCTTTTCGTCGGTGCTCATGCTCTTCATCAGGCTGCGTGCCGGCTTGCCCAGGGTGAAGTGGGCAATCAGCTGCTCCAGCAAGGCTTTCTGGACCACTGCGTCCTTGTCGCCGCCCTTGGCGTTGCGCGTGACCTTTTGCAGTTGCTTTTCGCAGCTGTCGAGGTCGGCGAAGATCAGTTCCAGGTCGATGATCTCGATGTCGCGTTTCGGGTCGACGCTGTTGGAGACGTGAATCACGTTCTCGTCTTCAAAGCAGCGGACCACGTGCGCGATGGCATCGGTCTCACGGATGTTGGCGAGGAACTTGTTGCCCAGGCCTTCACCTTTCGACGCGCCGGCTACCAGGCCTGCGATGTCGACGAACTCCATGGTGGTCGGCAGGATGCGCTTTGGATTCACGATGGCCGCCAGAGCGTCCAGGCGTGTATCGGGCATCGGCACGATACCGGTGTTCGGCTCGATGGTGCAGAAGGGGAAGTTCTCCGCCGCAATACCGGATTTGGTCAGGGCGTTGAACAGGGTGGACTTGCCGACGTTAGGTAGGCCGACGATGCCGCAATTGAATCCCATGGTGTTTCCCCTCGGGTAAAGAGTCAGGCCTTCTGGCTGTGCAGGTTTTTCATCGCACGGTTCCATTCACCGGCGAAGATATCCGGCAGCACGCCGAGGGCAAAATCGATGCTGGCATCGAGTTTTTCCTGTTCGGCGCGTGGCGCACGACCCAGGACGAAATTTGAAACCATACTGGCAACGCCCGGGTGGCCAATGCCAAGCCGCAAGCGGTAAAACGTATTCTGATTGCCCAACTGCGCGATGATGTCCCGCAGGCCATTATGCCCGCCATGGCCGCCGCCTTGCTTGAGCTTGGCAACGCCGGGTGGCAGGTCAAGTTCGTCATGGGCCACCAGGATTTCTTCGGGTTTGATCCGGAAGAAGCCCGCAAGCGCCGCGACAGCCTGGCCGCTGCGGTTCATGTAGGTGGTGGGAATCAACAGACGAACATCCTGACCCTTATGCGAAAAGCGTCCGGTCAGGCCAAAATATTTGCGATCGGCCGTAAGGTTTACACCTTGTGCGTGGGCGATGCGCTCAACAAAAAGGGCCCCCGCGTTATGCCGGGTCTGTTCGTATTCGGCGCCTGGATTTCCCAGGCCAACGATCAGTTTAATGGCAGTCACGACAGGGGCCCTTCCTTTGGAGTTGTGGATAACATCGCCGTTGGTGCGGCGAAAGTGGACGACAAAAGCTTAGTAACCGTTAGAGGCCAACTTCGCATTCTCGCCCGCTTTCTCGCTACGTTCCGGTCCGCGATGTTTCCTCAAGCTCCGGCATTACAGAGTGAATTACTCTGCAGCGCCTTCTTCAGCTTCTGGTGCAACGCGTGGAGCGTGTACGTTTGCAACAGCTTTGTCGTCACCGTGAGCCAGTGCAACGAACTCAACGCCTTTAGGAGCCTTGAGGTCGGACAGGTGAACGATCGCGCCGATTTCCAGAGCCGACAAGTCGACTTCGATGAACTCAGGCAGATCTTTCGGCAGGCAGGTCACTTCGATGTCGGCGATAAGGTGCGAAACTTCGCCGCCTTTCTTGACCGGAGCCTCTTCACCAACGAAGTGCACAGGCACGATAGCGGTCAGTTTCTGACCAGCTACTACGCGTACGAAGTCAGCGTGCAGCACGTGGCCTTTAGCTGGGTGGCGTTGCAGTGCCTTGATGATGACGTTCTGCTTGGTGCCGCCAACGTTCAGCTCGATGATGTGGCTGTAAGCCGCGTCGTTTTCGAGCAGTTTGGCGACTTCTTTAGCCAGCATGCTGATGGATTCAGGGGCTTTTTCGCCACCGTAAACTACAGCTGGAACCAGGCTTGCGAGACGACGCAGGCGGCGGCTCGCACCTTTCCCCAGGTCGGAACGCAGTTCAGCATTCAAAGTAAAATCGTTCATGTTGTATCTCCAAAATAACCACATTCGCCCTAGCGTTTGCGACCAGCGCTAAAGGCGATATGGGCAAAAAAGCCCCGCCCCAACAGAATGCTGGGGCGGGGCGCTTTTCGTCAGGTTGATGTCGCTAAGGTTTTACCCTTAACGGAACATCGCGCTGATCGATTCTTCGTTGCTGATGCGGCGAACCGCTTCGGCAACTACCGGTGCGATATCCAGTTGACGGATACGCGAACAGGCTTGAGCGGCAGCGGACAACGGGATGGTGTTAGTCACCACCAGTTCGTCCAGCATTGAGTTCTCGATGTTCTCGATCGCTCGGCCCGACAGCACAGGGTGTGTGCAGTAGGCGAAGACTTTTGCTGCACCGTGCTCTTTCAAGGCTTTCGCCGCGTGGCACAGGGTGCCGGCGGTGTCGACCATGTCATCAACCAGAATACAGGTACGCCCTTCGACATCACCGATGATATGCATCACTTCAGAGTGATTGGCTTTCTCACGGCGTTTGTCGATGATCCCGAGATCCACGCCCAGGGATTTGGCAACAGCCCGTGCACGCACGACGCCACCAATGTCCGGGGACACGATCATCAGGTTTTCAAAGCGCTGGTCTTCGATGTCATCCACCAGGACGGGGGAGCCGTAGATGTTATCTACTGGAATATCGAAGAACCCCTGGATTTGGTCAGCGTGCAGGTCAACCGTGAGAACACGGTCGATGCCTACCACGGTCAGCATGTCAGCAACGACTTTCGCGCTGATAGCCACACGTGCGGAACGCGGACGGCGATCCTGACGGGCATAACCAAAGTAAGGGATTACAGCTGTGATTCGAGTCGCTGAGGAGCGGCGGAAGGCATCAGCCATCACGACGAGTTCCATCAGGTTATCGTTGGTCGGAGCGCAAGTCGGCTGAATAATGAAGACGTCTTTACCGCGAACGTTTTCATTGATCTCGGCTGTAATTTCGCCGTCGGAGAATTTACCGACAGAGATGTCACCGAGAGGGATATGCAGCTGACGTACAACACGCCGAGCCAGATCGGGGTTGGCATTCCCCGTAAAGACCATCATCTTGGACACGCGCAGTACCTAGAGGCTGAGGGTAACCTGGATGAGTATAGAAAATGGCAGGGGCGGCTGGATTCGAACCAACGCATGGCAGGATCAAAACCTGCTGCCTTACCGCTTGGCGACGCCCCTGTATCTGTTGCAACGAGTACCCAGTACTCGGTTCCTTTAGAGCAGACTTTGCAGCTTGCGATGCAACATCGAAACGTTGCTTCCCTTTGCTACAAACCCTGTAAGGGTCTCTGTAAGAAGGGCCGAGACTTTATCAGCTTCAGCTTTGCTTGGGAAGCCCCCAAACACACAACTTCCAGTTCCGGTTAATTTTGCTTCGGTAAAATTACCTAGCAAATTCAAAGCGTTACGTACATCTGGATAACGCCTTGCTACAACCGGTAAGCAGTCATTTCGACTGTTTCCCTTGGGAACGGGGCGCACTTTAATGGGAGGAGAGTTACGTGTCAACAGTGGATCTGAAAAAATTTCTGCTGTACTTACAGATACTTGCGGAACAAGCACCACATACCACGGCTCTTCGGGGTCTACAGGGGTGAGTTTCTCCCCCACGCCTTCGGCAAAAGCGGCGTGCCCACGCACGAAAACCGGGACGTCCGCGCCCAGTGTCAGGCCCAGCGCCGCCAGGCGATCGTGGTCCCAGCCCAGCTGCCACAAGTGATTCAGGCCGAGCAACGTTGTCGCGGCATTCGAGCTGCCGCCACCGATGCCGCCACCCATGGGCAGGATTTTTTCGATCCAGATGTCGATGCCCAATGGGCAACCGGATTGTTCCTGAAGTTTTTTTGCGGCCTTCACAATCAGGTTGCTGTCGTGAGGCACGCCTTCGAATTCGGTGTGCAGTTGAATCACGCCGTCATCACGAACGGCGAAAGTCAGCTCATCGCCGTAGTCGAGAAATTGAAAAATAGTCTGCAGCTCGTGATAGCCGTCTTCACGGCGACCGAGAATGTGCAGCATCAAATTCAGTTTGGCCGGGGAGGGCAGGGTCAGACGTTGCGCGGTCATGTCACTGCCCCAGTTTGCGAGGTTGCCAGTCCTTGATCACCAGCGTGACGTCAAGGTCGGTGCCGTGCAGCTTGATGCGCTCGGGCAGCCAGTAACCGTTCTGTTGCACATAGCTCAGGTACTCGACCTGCCAGCCATCCTGCTCCAGCGAAGCCAGGCGGCTGTCGCCATTGAGGCTCAGGCGGCTCTTGCTGTCTGGCGCGGGAAGACCGCGCACCCACCACACCAGGTGCGATACGGGGAGTTTCCAGCCCATCTGTTCTTCCAGCACGGCTTCCGGTGTCGGCGCCTCAAAGCGGCCCTGATTGGCCACTTCCAGGCTGACTTGCCCCGGTCGGCCGGTCAGGCGTGCTGCACCGCGGCCCAGCGGGCCGGACAGGCGAATGTCGTAATAGTCCTGGCGTTGCAACCAGAACAGGGTGCCGCTGCCCGAATCTTTCGGGGCGCGAATGCCGACCTTGCCCTCGATCTGCCAGCCATCAAGGCTGCTCAGTTGATCCTTGTGCTGCTGCCATTGCGCCGGGTTGCCCGGGCCTTCGACAGATTCACGGGTGCCAAGGCCTGAACAGCCGGCGAGCAGGGCGATAAAGCTGAAAACGATGACGTGGCGCAAAAACATAAAATTAAAGGGTCTCGGATCCGGTCAGGCGCTTGATGGTGCTGCGCAGGATTGGGCTTTCGGGTTGTTCCTTGAGGAACTTCTCCCAGATTTGTCGCGCTTCGCGCTGTTTGCCATTGGCCCAGAGCACTTCGCCCAGGTGTGCGGCCACTTCCTGGTCGGGGAAGCGCTCCAGCGCCTGGCGCAGCAAGCGTTCGGCTTCGTCCAGGTTGCCCAGGCGGTAATTTACCCAGCCGAGGCTATCGAGTACGGCCGGGTCTTCCGGGTTCAGCTGGTGAGCCTTTTCAATCAGCTCCTTGGCTTCGGCGTAGCGCGTTGTACGGTCGGACAAGGTGTAGCCCAGGGCGTTCAGTGCCATGGCGTTGTCCGGGTCGCGCTTGATGATCAGGCGCAGGTCTTTTTCCATCTGCGCCAGGTCATTGCGTTTTTCCGCCTGCATGGCGCGGGTGTACAGCAGGTTCAGGTCGTCCGGGTATTGCAGCAAGGCTTGCTGGAGGATTTTCCAGGCGCGATCGCCTTGCTTGTTGGCCGACAAAGTCTCGGCCTGGATCAGGTACAACTGAATCGCGTAGTCCGGCTCGGCATCCCGTGCGGCAGCCAGGCGTTTTTCCGCCTCGTCGGTGCGGCCGTTGTTCATCAGGATATCGGCCTGGCGCAGTTGCGCCGGCAGGTAATCATTGCCGGGGCCAACCTGGGCGTACTCAAGCAGTGCGGCCTGCGGGTCGTTACGCTCTTCAGCGATGCGGCCAAGGTTCAGGTGCGCCGAATCGACGTGGCTCTCGCGGGCGATCAAGTCTTCCAGGTAACCCTTGGCCTCATCCCACGCCTTGGCTTCCAGGCACACCAGCGCCAGGGAGTAACGCAATTCATCATCGTCCGGGTATTGCTGGACGAGATTGGCGAACTGCACTTTGGCGTCTTCCATGCGGTCCTGTTCAACCAGCATGCGTGCATAGGTCAGCAACAGGCGTTTGTCGCCCGGGTACTTCTTGATGCTTTTTTCCAGCAGCGGAATCGCTTCCTTGCCGCGGTTGAGGTTTTGCAGCAGGCGGGCACGCAACAGGATCGGCGCTATCTCGCCGTCTTCCGGTGGATGCTGCTCCAGCAGCTTCAACGCGGCCTCGGGCTCGTCATCCTGTTGCAGCAACAGCGCCTTGCCGAAAATCAGCTGGCTGTTGTTCGGGTGTTTCTGCAGCAGGCGGTCGAAACTCTTCATCAGGCCGTTGCGGGTGTCCTGATCGGTGTCGGCGGCCGACAGCGCGAGGAAATCGAAATGCGTGTCGCCCTTGCCCTGCAGGACTTTCTCCATATACACCATGGAGTCGTCATAGCGCCCGGCGCGGGCCAGTTGAATGGCGGCTGCCCGTTGCGCTTCGAGATCGTCCGGCGCGTTTTTCGCCCAGATCAGCGAGGTGTCCAAGGCGGCCTGATCGGCGCCCAGGTACTCGGCGATACGAAATGCGCGCTCGGAAATCCCCGGATCCTGAGTGTTGATGGCCTGGGTCACGTAGTTGTCCAGTGCAATGTCGAAACGATTGCGCTGGCCGGCCAGCTCCGCGCTCAGCAGACTGAAGACCGTCTCTTCACTGAACGAGGAATAAACCTTGGGCTTTTCAGGGGCGGGGGTGCTGTCTTCTACCGGCGGCGTACCGTCCGGCGACACGGGTGCCATGGCCTGGCAGCCGCTGAGGAAGACAAAAGCAAGGAGCAACGCGGAAGATCTATTCATATAGGAAGAGGACGACTAACCTGCGGTCGGATCATCATGACACAAGCCTTCGGCCAAACATAACCGGGGCGCCCGTAATACGCTTATTGCTTTCCCTGTAGGAGCGAGCTTGCTCGCGAAGATCGTCAACGATAACGCGTTCATTCTGGATTGACGCGTTGTGTGAGCGTTTTTCGCGAGCAAGCTCGCTCCTACAGGATGCCTTTATAGACACAAGGCATTAGGACAATAGCCTACGGTGGTTGTTCTGAATCATTCGAAGTAGGACAATTGTCGGCTTCCCGACATCATCAGCGATATTGAATGGCCTTCCTTGCACTCGGTATTAACCACAAGACTGCTTCTGTAGACGTCCGCGAGCGCGTGGCTTTTACTCCCGAGCAGTTGGTTGAGGCCTTGCAGCAGCTCTGCCGGCTCACCGACAGTCGCGAAGCTGCGATCCTTTCGACCTGCAATCGCAGCGAGCTCTATATAGAGCAGGAACATCTTTCAGCGGATGTGGTGCTGCGCTGGCTTGCCGATTACCACCATTTGAGCCTCGATGAGCTGCGCCAAAGCGCCTATGTGCACGAAGAGGATGCGGCAGTTCGTCACATGATGCGCGTCGCCTCCGGGCTCGATTCGCTGGTGTTGGGCGAACCGCAGATTCTCGGCCAGATGAAATCGGCCTACGCCGTGGCCCGCGAGGCCGGCACTATCGGCCCGCTGCTGGGGCGCTTGTTCCAGGCTACCTTCAATTCCGCCAAGCAGGTGCGTACCGACACGGCCATCGGTGAAAACCCGGTGTCCGTGGCGTTTGCCGCCGTCAGCCTGGCCAAACAGATTTTCAGTGACTTGCAACGCAGCCAGGCCCTGCTGATCGGCGCCGGCGAGACCATCACCCTGGTCGCCCGCCATCTGCATGAGCTGGGGGTGAAGCGCATTGTCGTCGCCAACCGCACCCTGGAGCGCGCCAGTATCCTCGCCGAACAGTTCGGTGCCCATGCGGTGTTGCTCTCGGACATCCCGGCCGAGCTGGTGCGCAGCGACATCGTCATCAGTTCCACCGCCAGCCAGTTGCCGATCCTCGGCAAGGGTGCGGTGGAAAGTGCCCTGAAACTGCGCAAGCACAAGCCGATCTTCATGGTGGATATCGCCGTTCCCCGGGATATCGAGCCTGAAGTCGGCGAGTTGGACGACGTTTATCTCTACAGCGTCGACGACCTGCACGAAGTGGTCGCCGAAAACCTCAAGAGTCGTCAGGGCGCAGCCCAGGCCGCCGAGGAAATGGTCAGCACCGGTGCCGACGATTTCATGGTGCGCCTGCGTGAACTGGCAGCGGTGGATGTGCTCAAGGCCTACCGTCAGCAAGGCGAACGCCTGCGGGACGAGGAATTGATCAAGGCCCAGCGTATGCTCGCCAATGGCAGCAGCGCCGAAGACGTGCTGATGCAACTGGCGCGCGGCCTGACCAACAAATTGCTGCACGCCCCCAGTGTTCAGTTGAAAAAGCTTACCGCCGAAGGCCGCCTTGATGCGCTGGCCATGGCCCAGGAACTCTTTGCCCTCGGTGAGGGCGCGACAGAAAGCTCTTCGGATAAAAAACCGCAATGAAAGCGTCACTGCTCAATAAACTGGACGTCCTTCAGGACCGTTTCGAAGAACTGACCGCCTTGCTCGGCGATGGCGAGGTCATCTCCGATCAAACCAAGTTCCGCACTTATTCCAAGGAATACGCGGAAGTTGAACCGATCGTGGGCACCTATAAACAGTTGCTCAAGGTTCAGGCTGACCTCGAAGGCGCCCAGGCGCTGCTCAAGGATAGCGACCCGGACATGCGTGAAATGGCCGTTGAAGAAGTGCGAGAGGCCAAAGACAAGCTGATCGAACTGGAAGGCGACCTGCAACGCATGCTGCTGCCCAAGGACCCGAATGACGGGCGCAACGTGTTCCTCGAAATCCGCGCAGGCACCGGTGGCGACGAGGCGGCGATTTTTTCCGGCGACTTGTTCCGTATGTACTCGCGGTATGCCGAGCGTCGCGGCTGGCGGGTCGAGATCCTGTCCGAGAACGAGGGCGAACATGGCGGCTATAAAGAAGTCATCGCCCGGGTTGAAGGCGAGAATGTCTACGGCAAGCTGAAGTTCGAGTCTGGCGTGCACCGCGTGCAGCGGGTTCCGGCGACGGAATCCCAGGGTCGCATCCACACTTCCGCCTGCACCGTGGCCGTATTGCCCGAGCCGGACGAACAGGAAGCCATCGAGATCAACCCGGCAGACCTGCGGGTCGACACCTACCGCTCATCGGGCGCCGGTGGCCAGCACGTCAACAAGACCGACTCCGCGATCCGCATCACTCACTTGCCTTCGGGCATCGTGGTGGAATGCCAGGAAGAACGTTCCCAGCACAAGAACCGTGCGCGGGCCATGTCCTGGCTGTCGGCCAAGCTGAATGACCAGCAAACCAGCGCCGCCGCCAACGCGATTGCCAGCGAGCGTAAATTGCTCGTCGGTTCGGGCGACCGGTCCGAGCGTATCCGTACCTACAACTTTGCCCAGGGTCGGGTCACCGACCACCGCGTCAACCTGACGCTGTACTCCCTGGACGAAATCCTCGCCGGTGGCGTTGACGCGGTGATCGAGCCGTTGTTGGCCGAATACCAGGCCGACCAGCTCGCGGCGATAGGTGAATAAATGACCATTATCGCCAGCCTGATACGCGCCGCCGACCTGCCAGACTCACCCACAGCGCGCCTGGACGTGGAATTGTTGCTGGCCGCAGCCTTGGGCAAGTCCCGCAGCTACCTGCATACCTGGCCGGAAAAAATCGTCAGCAGCGAAGATGCACTGACCTTTGCCGCCTACCTGCAACGCCGCCGTACCGGCGAGCCTGTGGCCTACATCCTCGGCCAGCAAGGCTTCTGGAAGCTGGACCTGGAAGTGGCGCCGCACACATTGATCCCGCGTCCGGAAACCGAGATGCTGGTGGAAGCCGCCCTGGAATTGCTGCCTGCCACACCGGCCGAAGTCCTCGACCTCGGCACCGGCAGCGGCGCGATTGCCCTGGCCCTGGCCAGCGAACGCCCGGCCTGGAAAGTCACGGCTGTCGACCGCGTGCTGGAAGCCGTGGCCCTGGCCGAACGCAACCGCCAGCGCCTGCACCTGAATAACGCCACGGTGCTGAACAGCCATTGGTTCAGCGCCCTTGAAGGCCGCACCTACAACCTGATCATCAGCAACCCGCCTTATATCGCCGACACCGATCCGCATCTGGTGGCCGGTGATGTGCGCTTTGAGCCGGCCAGCGCGCTGGTGGCCGGCCATGACGGCCTGGACGACCTGCGGCTGATCATCGCCCAGGCGCCCGCGCACCTCGACGCTGCGGGCTGGCTGTTGCTGGAACACGGTTACGACCAGGCGCCCGCCGTGCGCGACCTGCTGCTGGGGGAAGGCTTCGAAGAAGTCCACAGCCGCATCGACCTCGGTGGCCACGAACGCATCACCCTGGGGCGTCGACCGTGCTGAATGATCAGGAGCTGTTGCGCTATAGCCGACAGATTCTGTTGCAGCATGTCGACATCGAAGGCCAGTTACGTCTGAAAAACAGCCGTGCGCTGATCGTCGGGCTCGGTGGCCTTGGTTCGCCGGTGACGCTGTATCTGGCGGCGGCGGGTGTGGGTGAGCTGCATTTGGCGGATTTCGACACCGTCGACCTGACCAACCTGCAACGCCAGATCATCCATGACACCGACAGCGTCGGCCTGAGCAAGGTCGATTCGGCGATTCGTCGCCTGAGTGCGATCAATCCTGAGATACAGCTGGTCGCTCATCGCCGCGCGCTGGATGTCGATTCCCTCGCGGCTGCCGTGACGGCGGTCGACGTGGTGCTCGATTGCAGTGACAACTTCTCCACCCGCGAAGCGGTCAACGCTGCCTGTGTTGCCGCCGGAAAACCTCTGGTCAGCGGCGCCGCGATTCGGCTTGAAGGCCAGCTGTCGGTGTTCGACCCGCGCCGCGCCGAAAGCCCTTGCTACCACTGTTTATACGGGCACGGCAGCGAAGCCGAACTGACCTGCAGCGAAGCCGGCGTCATCGGCCCGTTGGTGGGCCTGGTCGGCAGCCTGCAGGCCCTGGAAGCGTTGAAGTTGCTGGCTGGTTTCGGTGAGCCGTTGGTGGGAAGGTTGTTGTTGATCGACGCCCTGACCACGCGTTTTCGCGAGCTGCGGGTCAAGCGTGATCCCGGTTGCAGCGTCTGCGGTAGCCACCATGGTTAAGGACGCGCCGATTGGTGTGTTCGACTCCGGCGTCGGTGGCCTGTCGGTGCTGGACGAAATCCAGCGCCTGCTGCCCCATGAATCGCTGCTGTACGTGGCGGATTGCGGGCACATCCCTTACGGCGAGAAAACCCCGGCCTTCATCCTTGAGCGCTCGCGTCGGGTGGCGGAATTTTTCCGGGAGAAGGGCGCCAAAGCCTTTGTGATTGCCTGCAACACGGCGACTGTCGCTGCGGTCGCCGACTTGCGCCAGGACTATCCCGAATGGCCGCTGGTAGGTATGGAGCCGGCGGTCAAACCCGCCGCCGCCGCGACCCGCAGCGGCGTGGTCGGAGTGCTCGCGACCACCGGCACCCTGCAAAGCGCCAAGTTCGCCGCCTTGCTCGACCGCTTCGCCACCGATGTACGGGTGATTACCCAGCCGTGCCCGGGCCTGGTGGAACTGATCGAGACCGGCGATCTGGGCAGCCCGGCCTTGCGAGTGATGTTGCAGGGTTATGTCGAACCGTTGATCGCTGCCGGTTGCGACACCATTATCCTCGGCTGCACCCACTACCCATTCCTCAAGCCTCTGCTCGCCGGGATGCTCCCGCCGACGATCATTCTGATCGACACGGGCGCTGCGGTAGCGCGTCAATTGCAGCGCCTGCTAAATGATCGTGAGCTGCTTTCCACAGGCAGTCCGCAGCCTGCAAAGTTCTGGACCAGCGGCGATCCAGAGCACTTCAGAAATATCCTACCGACCCTATGGAAATTCCCCGGCGTTGTGCGTAGTTTTGGCGTGTGAAAAAAACGTGAAATAGCACTGTTTTTCGCTGAACTTCCGCCTATGCGGCAGCTTCTATAGCAAGTTAGCCTGTACAAAACCATACAACTTCGTTCGGAAAGGATGTTTCTTATGAAGCGCTTGTTCTGTTTGGCTGCGATTGCGGCCGCCATGTTGGGGCACTCTTTTTCCGCTCAGGCAGCGGGTCTGGAATTTGGAGTGGGGAGCACCAGCGATTCGACCATGACCTATCGCCTGGGGCTGACGTCGGATTGGGATAAAAGCTGGTTGCAGAGCAATACTGGTCGTCTCACGGGTTACTGGAGCGGCGCGTATACCTATTGGGACGGTGACAAGCGCGCCAGTGTCAGCAGCCTGTCGTTCTCGCCGGTGTTTGTGTATGAGTTTGCCGGGGAGAAGGTGAAGCCATACATAGAGGCCGGGGTCGGCGTGGCGGTATTCTCCCGCACGCGGGTTGAAGACAACAACATCGGCCAGGCTTTCCAGTTTGAAGACCGACTGGGCTTTGGCCTGCGCTTTGTCGGTGGGAGTGAAGTGGGGATTCGGGCCACCCATTACTCCAATGCCGGGATCAGCAGCAACAACGATGGTGTCGAGAGCTATTCGCTGCACTACACGATGCCGCTGTAATTCTTCAGAACACCGCAAAACCATTGTGGGAGCGGGCTTGCTCGCGAAAGCGGTGTATCAGCCACGAATCAGTTGACTGACACACCGCTTTCGCGAGCAAGCCCGCTCCCACATTTGCTCATCGTTGGTTTCAAAATCAGCGATACACCGTCGCAAGCCCCTGGCGCTCATCGATGCACTCCGGGGCGCCCATCTCGAACTCCCGGCAGATCAGCGGCCGCTTCTCGTAAATCGTGCACATCATCGTGTCGCGATCCAGCGCCGCGCACCAACCATCATCCAGGCGCAGCATGACTTCGCCGCCCCAATCGTCGGTATCGATAAAGCGGTCAGGCACGCCGGTGTCGGTGATCAGCATGACTTCCAGCTGGCAGCAGCACGCGGCGCAGGTGGAGCAGGTGACGGCGGGTTCGGCGATTTGTGTGTGGGGGATGTTGGTCATAGGCGCGCAGTGTAAGGCAAGCGGCTTGCATGTGTGTAAAAGGCCTGACGGACGTCAGTGTGACAACTGCCTGGCGACCCAGTGCAGCAACGGGAAGATCATGCCCCAGAGCAACGCGAGACCGATGACGGTCGGCACCGTGCCATAGCCGAAACTGACTCCGGCCAACTGGCTGCCTGCGTAATAGGACAACGGTCCGCCCACCGCGCCCAACAGACTGGCGCGCCACCAGGGTTGGGCGCTCCAGGCCAGGCAATGGCGCAGGGTGGTTGCCAGTAGCGCCCACAACAGGATCAGCCACAAAGGCGCCAGCGGCCCAGGCAGGCTGAAATGAAACACACCAAAGGCGCGCAACGCGGTGTCGACCACCGTGCCCAGCAGGGTGACCGCGAGAATCACCTGGCCTTCCTCGGACCACGAACTTATCCACAGCAGGTGGACCGCCAGCACCGCCACTCCCACCAACAGCCACAGGCTGTCGCCGCCCAGCACACAGGCAAACCAGCCGCACTGGAACAGCACGGCATTCGCCAGTGGTTTAAGCATCAAAGCGCCCGAGCAGCGGCTGGGTCAACGCCGCCGGCTTGGCCAGCAGCATCTGGGCGGTGCCGATGGTGCGCTCCATAAAGCCGCCCTCGCAGTAGCACAGGTAAAACTCCCACAGCCGCAGGAAGTACTCGTCGTAGCCCATTTCCGTCAGGCGGCTGTGGGCGCGGCGAAAGTTCTCATGCCACAGGCGCAGGGTTCGTGCGTAGTGCAGGCCGAAATCTTCCATGTGCAGCAGGTTCATGTCGGTGTCGCGGCTGACGATCTCGAGCATCTTCTGCACACAGGGCAGGGCGCCGCCGGGGAAGATATAGCGCTGGATGAAATCCACGCTGCTCTTGGCCTGCTCGTAGCGCTGTTCACGAATGGTGATGGCTTGCAGCAACATCAGGCCGTTGCTCTTGAGCAACTGCGCGCATTGTTTGAAATAGGTCGGCAGGAAGCGATGGCCCACGGCTTCGATCATCTCGATGGACACCAGCTTGTCGTACTGGCCGGTCAGGTCGCGGTAGTCCTCCAGCAGCAACGTCACCTGATTCTGCAACCCCAGGGCCTCGATGCGTTTTTCGGTGTAGGCAAACTGCTCTTTGGACAAGGTGGTGGTGGTGACCTTGCAGCCATACTGCTGCGCGGCATAGATCGCCATGCTGCCCCAGCCGGTGCCGATCTCCAGCAGATGGTCAGACGGTTTCAGCGCGAGCTTCTGGCAGATGCGCTCCAGCTTGTTCAGTTGTGCCTGTTCCAGGGTGTCGTCGGCGGTGAGGAACTGCGCCGCCGAATACATCATGGTCGGGTCGAGGAATTCTTCGAACAGGTCGTTGCCCAGGTCGTAGTGGGCAGCGATGTTTTTCTCCGAGCCCTTGCGTGTGTTGCGGTTGAGCCAATGCAGCCCTTGGGTGAAGGGCCGTGCCAGTTTCGCCAGGCCGCCTTCCAATGCATCCAGCACGTCGAGGTTGCTGACCATCACCCGCACCACGGCGGTCAGGTCGGGGCTGCTCCAGTAACCATGAATAAATGCCTCGCCCGCGCCGATGGAACCGTTGGCCGCCACCAGCCCCCACACCGCCGAATCGAGGATCTGGATTTCCCCCAGCAGGTGCGCTTCCCGTGCGCCGAAGACTTGCCGCTCGCCGTCCTCGACCACCACCAACTGGCCGTGGCGCAGTTGGCCGAGCTGGCGCAGCACCGCTTTGCGCAGCAGCGCGGCGGTCATGCCGTTGACGTTCAAGCGATTGGATTTGACCGATAAGCTAGGGGATTTCATGGCGGCGATCCTTGGTGTACCCGACTGCGGTGCGAGAAGCGCCTTCGGCGGCGTGATGGGAAAAAATCGGCGTGCGTTTAAGCAGAAGGCGCAGGGCCTGCCAATAAATGGCCAGGCAGGTCTTGGCGGTCATCCACGGGAAGCGCCACAAATAACGGTGCAGGCTGGCGCGGTTCAAGTCTTCACGTTGCAGACTCAAGGTGGCGTCGAACACTTTCAGTTCGCCCTGCCAGTCGGCCATGTGCACGCCGAGTCTGGCGGCGGGCGGGCTGAAGCTCATGCGGTATTCCATGTCCCGGGGCAAAAACGGCGAGACATGAAAGGCCTTGGCCACGGCGAAGTGCTGATGCTCACCAGCAGGCAGCGCCATGGCCGGCAGCACGTAGTGATAGCGTTCGCGCCACGGCGTGTTGGTCACTTCACACAGAATCGCGGCCAAGGTGCCATCGGCCTCGAAGCAGTAGAAGAAACTCACCGGATTAAAAGCCAGGCCCCAACTGCGGGCCTGGGTCAGCAGGCAGATTGCGCCCTCGGGGATGCGCCCTAGGGCCTTGCCGACTTCTTGGCGTACGGCATCGGTCAAGCTCATGCCGTGACGGGTAAATTCGCGCAGGTAGTCCTGCTGGCGAAACGCGAACGGCGCCCAGCGGTCGCCGGCCAATGGCGACAAGCCGAAGACTTCGTCCTGTTCACTGAGGTCCAGGTACAGCAGGCCAATCCGATAACGGAAGGCGTGGCCCTTGGGCGTAAACCGCCGATGGGCAATCCAGCCGCTATACAGGGCGCTGTTCACAGCGCTTCCCCAAACGCCTTGGCCACGCGCAACGCGCTGACCACACCGTCTTCGTGAAACCCGTTGGCCCAGTAGGCGCCGCAGTAATAGGTGTGCTGCGCGCCGTGCAATTCTTCCCAGCGCGCTTGAGCGGCCACGGCGGCCAGGCTGTATTGCGGGTGGGCGTAGGTGTAGCGGGCGAGGATTTTTAGCGGGTTGATCATCGCCGTCTGGTTGAGGCTGACGCAAAAGGTGGTGGCGCTGTCGATGCCCTGCAGGATGTTCATGTCGTAGGTCACGGCAGCCTGTTTTTGCATGCTGCTGTCCAGGCGGTAATTCCAGCTGGCCCAGGCCAGTTTGCGCTCGGGCAGCAAACGGGTGTCGGTGTGCAGGACTACGTCGTTGTCGGCGTAGGGCAGGGCACCGAGGATCTGCTGCTCGGCCAGGCTCGCATCCCCCAGCAATGCCAGGGCCTGGTCGCTGTGGCAGGCGAACACGACTTTATCGAACGCCTCGCTGCCCGCCGCGCTGTGGATAAGTACGCCGCTCGGTGTGCGCTCAACCCGGGTGACGGGGCAATTGAGGCGAATTTTTTCACGGAAGGACTGGGTCAGCGGCTCGATATAGCGGCTGGACCCGCCTTCGATCACGCACCACTGCGGCCGGTTACTCACCGATAACAAACCGTGGTTCTTGAAGAACCGCACGAAGAATTGCAGGGGAAATCCGAGCATGTCAGCCAGCGACATCGACCAGATCGCCGAACCCATCGGCACGATGTAGTGCTGGATAAATCGCTGGCCGTAGCCGCCCGCTTGCAGGTACTCGCCCAGGGTCATCTCGGCGCTGATGCGTTGATCTTGCAGGTCCAGCGGCGCCTGGCGGTTGAAGCGCAGGATGTCGCGCAACATGCCCCAGAACCCCGGCGACAGAATATTGCGGCGCTGGGCAAACAGGCTGTTGAGGTTGTTGCCGTTGTACTCGAACCCGGCGTTCGGGTCGCACACCGAAAAGCTCATCTCGGTGGGCTTGAACGTCACGCCGATCTGCCCCAGCAGCTTGATGAAGTTGGGGTAGGTCCAGTTGTTGAACACGATGAAGCCGGTATCCACTGCGTAGCTTTTGCCATCCACCGTGACATTCACCGTGTGGGTGTGGCCGCCGATGCGGTCACCCGCTTCGAAAAGGGTGATGTCGTGGCGGCGACTGAGCAGATAAGCGCTGGTCAGCCCGGCTATGCCGCTGCCGATAATCGCGATCTTCACAGGTCGTCCTTCCTCGGCGGCGGGCTGCGCAGCATGCGTTTGCCGATGATCAGCTTGACGCGGTTTGGCAGTTTCGACAGCGGCCATAGCGCGGCAATAAACAGGGCCGGGAAGGCAATTTCCAATGGGCGGTTTTGCAGCTTGGCGAAGATATGCCGTGCGGCCTTGTCCGCCGGCCAGCTCAAGGGCATCGGGAAATCATTGCGGGCGGTCAGCGGTGTGTCGACAAAGCCCGGGCTGACCACGGTGACGTCAATGCCTTCGGGCGACAAGTCGATGCGCAGGGATTCGAACAGATAACGCAGGCCGGCCTTGGAGGCACCATAGGCTTCAGCCCTGGGCATTGGCAGGTAAGTCACCGCGCTGGCTACGCCGACCAGGTGGGGTGTATGGCCGGCACGCAACAGTGGCAGCGCGGCTTCGATGCAGTAACTGCTGGCCAGCAGGTTGGTGCGCACCACGTGCTCGATGATCGAGGAGTCAAACTGCTTGGCGTCTACGTATTCGCAGGTGCCGGCGTTGAGAATCACAGTGTCCAGCGAGCCCCAGACCACGGCGATATGCTCGCCGATTTCGCGTACGGTCTGGCTGTTGGTCAGGTCGCCTGCCACCACCAGCACTTGCCCGGGGTATTGCTGGGCGAGCTGTTCCAGCGGCTCTTTGGAGCGGGAGCTCACAGCCACGTGGGCGCCGCTGTCGAGCAGCGCTTTGGCCAGTTCGGCGCCGATGCCACTGCTGGCACCGGTCAACCAGTAACGACGAGGCGGCACGAGGTTCATCCCATTCTCCTTTTTAGCCAACTGACCACGCCGCCGAGGACCGGCACGTGTTCATACAACAGTGCACCCGCATCAAAATAATCCCGGTGGTGGTACACCTTCTCGCGCCATAGCAGGTGCGAGCAGCCTTCGACACGGATCACTTTACCCCCGCCCAGGCGGGGGTGGCAGAAGCTCATTTTCCAGCGCAGGTAGCCTTCGCCTTCAGCCACTTGATCGAAGCCATGGAAGTCAAAGCGCAACTGGGTCACGTTGTCGTACAGCTCGGCGAAGTAACGCTGCAGCGCCGGCAGCCCGTGCACTTCGTGCAGCGGGTCGGTGAAGCTGATGTCCTTGCTGTACAGGCTGTCGAGCAGGTGCAGATTGTGTTTGTCCACACTGGCAAAGGCCTGGGCGAAGCGGCGCAGGAAGTCACTCATAACCACCCCCGACTGCCTGGCGTGAAGGCAGACTGCGGAAGGCGGCGAGCGCGCGCTCGCGGGACTTTTTCAGATCGACGATAGGACGAGGATAGTCGGCCACGCCAAACAAGCCGCCCACGGCATCGGGGTTGTGCACTTCCTTTTTGTTCAGCGCCGACAACTGTGGCAGCCAGTGCTTGATAAACACGCCTTCGCCGTCGAATTTTTCCGACTGGCTCAAGGGGCTGAAGATCCGGAAGTACGGCGCCGAGTCGGTGCCGGTGGACGAACTCCACTGCCAGCCACCGTTGTTTGCTGCCAGGTCGCCATCGATGAGGTGGCGCATGAAAAATCGCTCGCCTTCGCGCCAGTCGATCAACAGGTTTTTGGTCAGGAACATCGCCACCACCATGCGCAGGCGGTTGTGCATCCAGCCGGTTTCGAGCAATTGGCGCATGGCCGCGTCGATGATCGGCAGGCCGGTGCGTGCTTCCTGCCAGGCTTTCAAGTCTTCCGGGCTGTTGCGCCAGGCCACGGCTTCGGTTTCCGGGCGGAACGCGCGGTGGCGCGAGACCCGTGGGTAACCCACCAGAATATGTTTGTAGAACTCGCGCCACAGCAGCTCGTTGATCCAGGTAATCGCGCCGATGTCGCCGCTTTCGAATTCACCCTGGTTGCTTTGCAACGCGGCATGCAGGCACTGGCGCGGCGAAACCACACCGGCGGCCAGGTAGGCCGACAGCTGGCTGGTGCCGGGCTTGGCCGGGAAATCGCGTTCGTCCTTGTAATAGCTGATTTGCGCGTCGGCGAATTGATCGAGACGGCGCCCGGCTTCGGCCTCACCCGCCGGCCACAGGGAGCGCAAGGCCTCGGTCGGCGTTGCAAAACCCTCGACGTGATCCGGGATCGGTTCGCTTTTGAGCTTGAGTGCCGCCTGTGCCTTGGGTGTGGCGACCAGGCGCGGCAAGGCGCCGTGCAGACGGTTGTAGCAGACCTTGCGGAACTGGCTGAACACCTGGAAGTACGTGCCGGTCTTGGTCAGGACGCTGCCGGGCTGGAAAAACAGCTGGTCCAGGTAATTGTGAAACGTGACGCCCCGGGCTTCGAGGGCCTTGGCCACCGCGGCGTCGCGGCGCTCTTCGTGGATGCCGTATTCGTCATTGACGTGTACCGACTGGATCGACAGCTCCTGGCACAGGTCAGCCAGGACGTTCGGTGCCTGATCCCAGGTCGAGGCATGGCGGATCAGTAGCGGGATGTTCAACTCCCCCAGTGCCACGCTCAAGCTCTTCAGGTTGCGCAGCCAGAAATCGACTTTGCACGGCGCGTCATCGTGGGCCAGCCATTGCTCCGGGCTGATCAGGTAGACAGCCACCGTCGGCCCGCGCTGTGCGGCGGCGGCGAGGGCGGTGTTGTCATGTAGGCGCAGGTCGGTGCGCAGCCAGATCAAGTGCATTTAAATAAGTCCACGCTGGATCAGTACCTGATGGGCCGACAAAGGGTCTTCGGCCAGGAGCAATTCAGGAATGTCTTGGGTTAATACGGACAGCTCCGCCTGGTGGATGCATACCGTTGGTCCGGTTATCAGTTTTGGGCAACTGAAGCCGCTCAACAGTTTGCCCAGTGCCGACACATGGAGTGCCTTGCTCGAATACAACAGCACCGCGCGGGGTTGCAGGTGTTCGACGGCCAGGGCCAGTTCGCCGGCCGGCAATGGCCAGTCGAAGACTTCCACCGGGCAATCGGCACTGCTGGCGAGCCAGGCGGTGAGCCACAGGTGCGGCTCCAGCGGCAGGTCGGAATGGTTGATCAGCAGCAGCGGGGCGCCGTTGAGCTGGCGGTTGTTGTGATACATCCGCGCGCCGAATTTGCTGCGCAGCCAGGAATAGAAAAATACCCGCTCCATCTGCGCACCGAATTGGCCTTGCCAGCGCAGCTCAAGTTCCTTGAGCAATGGAAGCAGAAGTTGCTCGCACAGGGTGCGCGGCGGGTACAGCGCCATCGCCTGGTTGAAGGCGTCATCCACCCGGCGCTCGGCCAGCTCGCTGACGGCCTGCAACAGGTGCTGGCGGCGGTTGTGCCATTCATTTTCCACCGGCGGTTCGCTGGCGGTTGGTGCGGTGTCGATCAGGCTCTTGACCTGGCTGACCGGCACCCCGCGGTTGAGCCAGGTCAGGATGGTGTGGATGCGTTGTACATGCTCGGCGCTGAACAGGCGGTGCCCCTTGGGCGTGCGCTGGGGCACGATCAAACCGTAGCGCCGCTCCCAGGCGCGCAGGGTCACAGCGTTGACACCGGTTTGCCGCGCCACTTCGCGGATCGGCAGCCAGCCTTGTTCGAGGGCCTCGGCGATGTCTTCCACAGGTTCTTGCAGGGGGAAAGTCATAGGTTAAATCGCATTACGCAGGCTGAGGTTTTCCGGGTGCGGTTGCAGGTAGGCCTGCTGCGCGATGTAGCGGTCCGGATGCTGGCGAAAGTGGTGCTTGAGCAGCGTCAGCGGCACCACCAGCGGCACGATGCCCTGGCGGTATTGGCTAATGATGGTCTGCATTTCCTGTTTGTCTTCGGCGCTGATGGCTTGCTTGAGGTAGCCGCTGATGTGTTGCAGCACGTTGGTATGGGTGCCGCGTGTGGCGCACTGGGTCAGGGCGCTCATCAGTTCGCTGAAGTAGCCGGCGGCCAAGGCGTCGAGGTCGACGTCCTTGGGCATGCTGCCCAGCAGGTTGCCCAGGCTTTTGTAATGCACCGGGCTGTGGGCCATCAGCAGGTATTTGTAGCGTGAGTGAAATTCCAGCAGGCGGTGACGGGTCAGGCCTCCGGCGAGCAGTTGCTGCCAGGTGGCGTAGACGAACACCCGGGTCAGGAAGTTTTCCCGCAGCACCGGGTCATTCAGCCGACCGTCTTCTTCCACCGGCAGGTTGGGATGGCGTGCGCAAAACGCTTGGGCGTAGATGCCGCGCCCGCCACCGTCGATGGGCATGCCGTTGTCCTGGTAGACCTTGACCCGCTCCAGGCCGCAGGACGGGGATTTCTGCATGAAGATGTAACCGCAGAGATCGGTGTGTTCAGCGGCCATTTGTTGGCCGTAGTCATCCAGTGGCTGGGTCACGTTGAGTTCGCGGTGCACGGTGCCGACAGCCTGCGGATTAAGCGGGTCGCCCACCAGGCGAATCGGCTCACGGGGAATGCCCAGGCCGATGGCGACTTCAGGGCACAGCGGCACGAAGTCGAAATAGTCGGCGAGGGTCTGGCTGCACAGTTGGGATTGTTTGTGCCCGCCGTTGAAGCGCACGTTCTCGCCCAGCAGGCAGGCGCTGATGGCGATTTTCGGTTTTCCGGTGGCGGGCAGGGTGCTGGACATGGCCAAACCTCAGTGAAATTCCTGTACAGAGTTAAATTTCTGTACAACTTGATCTCATCATAGGTTTGAAGCTGTACAAGTCAAATAATTTGTACAGGTATTTGCAGGATGGCTATTTCCAACCGATTTTCCAGTCTTCGGCGTTTTGCAGGGTTTGCCAGGCCAGGCGCTGAACCCGATGGCTCATCACCGCCTCCAGTTCGATTTCCTGCACATCGCCTTCGTCGTCGCGCAGCAGTTTGGTCACCAGGAAGTGTTTTTCCTTGTGCTGCGGACGGGCTGCTGTCCATTTCGACAGCAGCAACTTGGCGGGATTGATACGGTTCATTGCAGGTGCTCGATCAACCGCCGTGCCGCTTCCTGGCCGCTGAGCCAGGCGCCTTCCACGCGACCCGACAGGCACCAGTCGCCGCACACGTACAAGCCTAGGTCGGCGTCGGCCAGCACGCCAAATTCATGGCTGGTGGACGGCCGCGCATACAGCCAGCGGTGGGCGAGGGTGAAGGACGGTGCAGGCATGGCGCTGTGCAAAAGTTCGGCGAAGGCACCGTGCAAGTGCTCGACCACCGCTTCTTTGGACAGGTCCAGGTGTTGCTTGCTCCAGGTGCTGGTGGCGTGCAGTACCCAGGTGTCGAGGCGGGTGTCGCGCCCGGGTTTGCTGCGGTTGCGGGCCAGCCAGTCGAGCGGGCTGTCCTGCACGAAGCAGCCTTCCATGGGCGTATCCAACGGTTTGTCGAAGGCCAGGGCGACGGCCCAGGTCGGGTCCATTTTCACCCCGGCGGCGGCACTCGCCAGCTTGGGGGCGGCAGCCAACAGGGCGGTGGCTTGTGGTGCCGGCGTGGCGATAATCACGTGGCTGAACGGGCCGTGGTTTTCGCCGTCGGCGTCCAGCAGGTTCCAGTGGTGTTTGCCCTGGAACACTTCGGTGATGCGGCAACCGAACTGCACCGGCAAGTCATCCAGCAGGGCGCGGGTGATTGCACTCATGCGCGGCGTGCCGACCCAGCGGATCTGTTCATCGGGGGAGGGCGTCAGTTGCCCGGACTTGAAGTTGTACAGCTGCGGCTTCCATTGCTCGGCACAACCATCGGCCTGCCAGCGTTGCACCTCGTTGACGAAGCGCCGGTCGCGGGCGGTGAAGTACTGCGCGCCCATGTCCAGTGCTCCCGCATCGCTGCGCTTGCTGGACATGCGGCCGCCACTGCCGCGGCTTTTATCAAAGAGTTGTACAACGTGCCCCGCGTCTTTTAACGCTCGGGCGGCGGAGAGACCGGCAATGCCGGTGCCTATGATCGCGATGGGAACAGTCATGGGAGGCCTCGTTTTACCGTTGGGTACAGACTACGCCGACACCAATAGCTGTACAATATTGTTTTTTGGTATAAGTTTTGGCGTACCTGATCGTTTGGCGTGACCTATGGTTAACCCTGAGGGTTTAACCACCGTTGCGCCCGATTAGAACATCCCTGTCTATAAAATAGACTAACGGTGGTCGGCGAACGTTACACGAGGAACAACTCATGCACATTTTGCTGACCGGCGGTACGGGTTTGATCGGCCGCCAACTTTGCCAATACTGGCTTACTCAGGGCCATCGCCTTACGGTCTGGAGCCGCCATCCCGAACAAGTAGCCAAGTTGTGTGGCGCCCAAGTGCGCGGCGTTGCTCGCCTGCAAGACATAAACGAGGCGGTGGACGCGGTGG
Organism: Pseudomonas sp. SED1; assembly: GCF_034044025.1. Classification (NCBI taxonomy): domain Bacteria; kingdom Pseudomonadati; phylum Pseudomonadota; class Gammaproteobacteria; order Pseudomonadales; family Pseudomonadaceae; genus Pseudomonas; species Pseudomonas sp. SED1. The sequence goes on along the minus strand of NZ_JAXCIS010000060.1, from coordinate 14,663 downwards.
TCAACCTGGCCGGCGCGCCGATTGCGGATCGGCCCTGGACGCATAAACGCAAGGCGCTGCTGTGGAGCAGCCGCATCGGGCTCACCGAAACGTTACTGGCCTGGTTTGATGGGCTTGAGCAAAAGCCGGCGGTATTGATCTCCGGTTCTGCAGTTGGCTGGTATGGCGACGGCGGCGAGCGTGAGCTGACGGAAGACAGCGGCCCGGTACAGGACGATTTCGCCAGCCAGCTCTCTATCGCCTGGGAAGAAACCGCCCAGCGCGCCGAGGCTTTGGGGATCCGCGTAGTCCTGGTGCGTACCGGGCTGGTGCTGGCGGCCGAGGGCGGCTTTTTGTCGCGGCTGTTATTGCCGTTCAAACTGGCGCTGGGCGGGCCGATCGGCAATGGTCGGCAGTGGATGCCGTGGGTCCATATAAAGGATCAAATCGCCCTGATTGATTTTCTTCTGCACAAGAGCGATGCCCGCGGTCCTTATAATGCCTGCGCGCCACACCCGGTGCGCAACCTCGAATTCGCCAAGACCCTGGGCAAGGTCCTGCACCGCCCGGCGTTCATGCCCATGCCGGCGTTTGCCTTGCGCATTGGCCTGGGTGAGCTGTCCGGTTTGTTGCTGGGTGGCCAGCGGGCGTTGCCGCAGCGGCTGCTGGCCGCTGGTTTCACTTTTCAGTTCACTGAGTTGCACGCGGCCCTGGACGACTTGTCCAGCCGCCTCTAGAGATAGGATGTTGCATGACGGATCACGCGTTGTTACTGGTCAACCTGGGTTCACCAGCGTCCACTTCGGTGGCGGATGTGCGCAGCTACCTTAATCAATTCCTGATGGACCCTTACGTCATCGACCTGCCATGGCCGGTGCGGCGCTTGCTGGTGTCGCTGATCCTGATCAAACGCCCCGAGCAGTCGGCCCATGCCTACGCCTCGATCTGGTGGGACGAAGGCTCGCCGCTGGTCGTCCTCAGCCGCCGCCTGCAACAACAGATGACCGCGCAATGGACCCAAGGGCCGGTGGAACTGGCAATGCGTTATGGTGAGCCGTCGATTGAAAGCGTACTGACCCGCCTGGCGTCCCAGGGCATCAAGAAAGTCACCCTGGCGCCGTTGTACCCCCAGTTTGCAGACAGCACCGTGACCACGGTGATCGAAGAAGCCCGACGCGTGGTGCGGGACAAAAAGCTGGCGATCGAGTTTTCGATTCTGCAGCCGTTCTACGATGAGCCGGAATACCTCGATGCCTTGGCCAACAGTGCCAGGGCTTATGTGGAACAGGATTTCGATCACCTGCTGCTGAGCTTTCATGGATTGCCCGAGCGTCACCTGAAAAAGCTCGACCCTACCGGGCAACACTGTTTCAAGGACGCCAACTGCTGCCAGAACGCCTCACCCGAGGTGCTTGCCACGTGCTATCGCGCGCAGTGTTTCAGCGTTGCGCGGGACTTCGCGGAGCGCCTGGGGTTGCCGGATGGCAAATGGTCGGTGGCGTTCCAGTCGCGGTTGGGCCGGGCCAAGTGGATCGAACCCTACACCGAGGCACGCCTTGAAGCGTTGGCTCAACAAGGCGTGAAGAAGTTGCTGGTGATGTGCCCGGCGTTTGTCGCGGACTGCATCGAGACGCTGGAAGAGATCGGCGATCGCGGCCTGGAACAATTCCGCGAGTCGGGCGGCGAGGAGTTGGTGTTGGTGCCTTGCCTGAATGATGACCCGCAGTGGGCGGCGGCGCTCAATACCTTGTGTGAAAGAGCGCCGGTTGCACTGTAATCAAGCCGAGTGAGGACTAAATGTGGGAGCGGGCTTGCTCGCGAATACGGTGGGTCAGTTAATGAAGATGGCGACTGACACACCGCCTTCGCGAGCAAGCCCGCTCCCACATTGACTGTGCCCACTCTGAGTTTTCGGTGTTACTCGTGATGCGGCTCGCCCAGGAAGTTCAGGGAACTGAACAGTCCGCGAGTCGCGACATCAGCATTGTCTTTAAGCGGGATCTCCACCTGCGCCGCAATCACATTCAATCCTTCATTCCTCACCATCACTTGGGCGCGACCGTCTTTATCGGTCTCGGTGCTCAAGGTGTTCGGTGCATTGCGATAGTCCCCGATCAGCTTGATTCCTGCCGCCGGCTTGCCATCCAGCAGCACTCGTACGGGCAGTGATTTACCCGGGCCTACGGTCAGCGGATCAACTTCCGGCAAGATCAGCAGTTTGATCTGATCCAGCTTCGGCAGCTTCGCTCCCGGCTGGTAGATCGCCAGGCTGTACTTGAAGGTCTGGGTCGACTCAACCGCCCCCGGCACTTTGCTGCGGCCCTCGTTGATCCATTTCTTGTCAGCCGTCTGTGACCACATGCCGTTATCCAGCGCCACGGCCAGAACAGCCGGCGATTTGAGCGGCTTCAGGCGTGCATGGTCGGGCAGGCGTTCCACGGTCACCGGGATCATTTTGCCGCTGGCGTCATAGGCCCAGGCGCCGCTGATTTTCTGCGCCTTGAACGCGTTGTCTTCGGCGCCGTGGCCGTAGATCACTTCGATATTGCCGCGCCGTTGTTCGGTCCACAGCCCGTGGGCCGAGACTTGGGTGGCAAACAGCAGGCCGAGCACGGCCAGGGATTTGAAGGCTTGCATGGAGACGTCCTTTTACAGGTTGAGGGTCAGGCTGACGGTGAAATTGCGCGGCTCGCCGGGGTTGACCCAGTAATTGCTGTAGGAGCGCTCGTAGTACTTTTCATCGAACAGGTTGTTGAGGTTCAGGCCCACGGTGACGTTGTCGCTGGCCTTGTAATGGGCCAGCAAATCGACGGTATGGTAGGCCGGCAATTCAAAGCTTTTGCCGGCTTCGCCGGAGCGGTCGCCGACGTAGGTAAAGGCCGCACCGAGGTCGGAGCCACGCAACAGGCCGTCCTGGAATTCATACACCCCGAGTAAACTGCCGCTCCGTTTGGCCACGCCGAGAATCCGGCTGCCCGCGGGGATGTCTTTGTCACCTTTAGTCACTTCGGCGTCGATGTAGGCAAAAGCGCCGATCACCCGTACGGCGTCAGTCACTTGCCCGGTCAGTTGCAGGTCAAAACCCTGGCTGCGTGCCTTGCCCATGGCCCGCTGCATGTCGGTGGCCGGGTCTTTGGTCAGGACATTTTCCTTCTCGATATGGAAGGCGGCGAGGGTGGTGCTCAGGCGGTCGTCGAACAGCTCGCTCTTGATCCCGATTTCATAACCCACGCCTTCCTCCGGCTTGAAGGTTTTGCCGCCGGCGTCCAGGCCATTGTTGGGTTTGAACGAGGTGGAGGCGTTGGCGAACAGGCCCACTTCGGGCGTCAACTGATAGAGCAGGCCGGCGCGTTGGGTCAGGGCGTCATGAGTCTGCTGGCTTTTGGCGTGGTTGCGGGCGAAGTCGTCGGTGTGTTGCTCGAAGTGTTCGAAGCGCGCGCCGATCATCCCGCGCAAGCGGTCGGTGAAGATGATCTGGTCCTGCAGGTTCAGCGCCTGGCTTTTCACCTGTTCGAAAAAGTCGGTGCCCGAGCGTTCGCCGTTGGGTTTTGGCTTGCCGTAGACCGGCTTATAGATGTCGATGGTGTAGTCGCCGCCAGCAATCGCGGTCACTCGTTCTTTCTTGCGGTAATCCTCGTATTCGGTGCCGATCAGTAACTCGTGCTGCCAGCTGCCAATGTCGAACCGGCCGCGCAGTTCGAGCTGGGTGATGCTGTCGTGCCAACCGGTGGAGCGTTCGCGGTAGCGGCGGTTGAGGGTGTGGCCGTCTGCACTCAATGGGCGGTTTTCCGAAGCGTCGCCCCACAGGCTGCCCTGTTTGTAGTGGCTGGCCAGGCGCAGCTGCCAGGCATCGTTGAGGTGATGTTCGAGGGTAGCTTGCAGGCGGTTGTTGTGGTTGCGGATATCGCCGTCGTTGGGCTCGCCGAGGAAGGTCGAGCGGGAAACGCCGCTCCAGCGATTGTTCGGCGCGACGATGCCACGGTCGAAGGTGGAGCGGTGGCGCACGAATTCGCTTTCTACCAGCAGGCGCGTGTCCGGGTCCAGTTGCCAACTGATGGAGGGCGCGACGAAGACCCGTTTGGCCTCCACGTGGTCGCGGAAGCTGTGGTTGTCCTCCACCGCCAGGTTGACCCGTGACAACACGTTACCCTCGCTGTCGAGCGGCGTGTTCACGTCCAGCGCGGTGCGATAGCGGTCCCAACTGCCGGCGCTGGTCTGCACGGTGGTGAAGGCTTCGGGTTGCGGCTTCTTGCTGACGATATTCACCGTGCCGCCCGGGTCGCCACGGCCATACAGGCTGGCGGCGGGGCCCTTGAGCACTTCGATGCGTTCGATATTGGCCGCATCCGGCGTGCTCGGGTAACCGCGGTTGGCGCTGAAACCGTCCACGTAAAACTCAGAGGTGGTGAAGCCCCGAACACTGTATTCGTAAAGCGTCAGGCCGCCGAAGTTGTTCTGTCTGGATACGCCGCCGGCAAATTCCAGGGCGCGCTCGACGTTGGTACTGCCCAGGTCCGTGAGCACCGAGGCGGGAATTACGCTGATGGATTGTGGGATGTCTCGCAAGGCGGTGTCGGTTTTGGTAGCGCTGGCAGAGCGGGTGGCGCGATAGCCTTTGACGGGGCCAGTGGCGGATTCATACGCCTCACTGGTGATGCGGGTAGCCTCCAGTTCTAAGGTGGCAGTGTCTTCGGCGTAGACCGGGTCCACCAGCAAACCCAGGGCGATTCCCGCCAGCGGGGCAAATCTTCGAGACGGCATGATAGAACGTTCCAATAGCGATATTGAAACAATATAACATCTCTATTGAGAGTGATTTCCTTCTGAAACATTAGGTAACAGGAGCCCGCGAGCGGGCTCCTTCCCAGGTTATTCTTCTTCTTTCACCGGCGCCGGAGGCGGACGCAGGCCGATTTCTGCCGACAGCTTGATTTCTTTACCGTTGCGCATCACCTGGATCGCGACCTTGTCGGTCGGCTTGATCCGCGCCACCTGGTTCATCGACTTGCGGCCATCACCGGCCGGCTCGCCGTCGATGCTGAGGATCACATCTCCCAGTTGCAGGCCGGCTTTCTGCGCCGGGCCGTCGCGGAAGATCCCGGCGACCACGATGCCAGGGCGCCCGGTCAGGCCAAACGACTCGGCAAGTTCCTTGGTCAGCGGTTGTACTTCAATCCCCAGCCAGCCACGAATCACCTGGCCATGCTCGATGATCGACTTCATCACTTCCGTGGCGAGTTTTACCGGGATGGCGAAGCCGATGCCCTGGGAGCCACCGGACTTGGAGAAGATCGCGGTGTTGATGCCGGTCAGGTTGCCGTTGGCATCCACCAGCGCGCCGCCGGAGTTACCCGGGTTGATCGCCGCGTCGGTCTGGATAAAGTCTTCGTAGCTGTTGAGGCCCAACTGGTTACGCCCGGTGGCGCTGATGATACCCATGGTCACGGTCTGGCCGACCCCGAACGGGTTGCCGATGGCCAGCGCCACGTCACCTACGCGCAAGCCTTCGGAGCGGCCGATGGTGATCGAGGGCAGGCTTTTCAGATCAATCTTCAACACCGCGAGGTCGGTTTCCGGGTCGCTGCCGACCACGCGGGCGAGGGTTTCCCGGCCATCACGCAGGGCCACGACAATCTGGTCGGCGCCGGTGGTCACGTGGTTGTTGGTGAGGATGTAGCCTTCGGGGCTCATGATCACCCCGGAGCCGAGGCTGGATTCCATGCGTCGCTGCTTGGGCGAGTTGTCGCCGAAAAAGCGCCGGAATTGCGGGTCTTCAAACAGCGGATGCGCCGGTTTGTTGATGACTTTGGTGGTGTACAGATTCACCACCGCGGGCGCGGCGATCACCACCGCGTCGGCGTAAGTCACCGGGCCTTGTACCACCGCGCTGGTTTGCGGTGCCTGTTGCAGGTTGACATCGAGGGTCGGCAGGCCGACCAGTTGTGGATAACGCTGAATAATCAGCATCGCGATCAGCACGCCAGCCAACAATGGCCATCCAAAAAAACGCAGTGCCTTGAGCATTAAGAAAATCCTGACGGGTTGCAGGGGGCGGGAGAGCGCCCATAATGTCGCGCATTATACGAGGCCGTGAGCGCCTCTGAACGGGATATTTAGGAGTCTTTTATGGCCGTCGCCCTGAGCACCTTAGTCGAGGAAGCGGACCGCTACCTTAATAGTGCAAAAATCGCCGATTACTGCCCCAACGGCCTGCAGGTCGAGGGCCGGCCGCAGGTGCTGCGTATCGTCAGCGGCGTGACCGCCAGCCAGGCACTGCTGGACGCGGCCGTCGAAGCCCAGGCCGACCTGGTGCTGGTGCACCACGGTTACTTCTGGAAAGGCGAAAGCCCGTGCATCACCGGCATGAAGCAGCGCCGCCTGAAAACCCTGCTCAAGCACGACATCAGCCTGCTGGCCTACCACTTGCCCCTCGACCTGCACCCGGAAGTCGGCAACAACGTGCAACTGGCCAGGCAATTGGACATCACCGTCGAAGGCCCGCTGGACCCGGACAACCTCAAGGTCGTCGGGCTGGTGGGTTCCCTGGCCGAACCGGTGTCGCCCCGCGACTTCGCCCGCCGCGTGCAGGAAGCCATGGGCCGTGAGCCGCTGCTGATCGAAGGCAGCGAGATGATCCGCCGCGTGGGCTGGTGCACCGGTGGTGGCCAGGGCTACATTGACCAGGCGGTGCTGGCCGGCGTCGACCTGTACCTGAGCGGCGAAGCCTCGGAACAGACCTTCCACAGCGCCCGGGAAAACGACATCAGCTTCATAGCGGCCGGGCATCACGCCACCGAACGGTATGGGGTACAGGCGTTGGGTGATTACCTGGCGCGACGCTTCGCCCTGGAACACCTGTTCATTGATTGCCCCAACCCGATCTGACAAACACCGCCGGACACATGTGGGAGCGGGCTTGCTCGCGAATGCGGTGTGTCAGTCAATGCATGTGGCGACTGATGCACCGCATTCGCGAGCAAGCCCGCTCCCACATTTGACCGTGTTTTGCCTTGGTAACCCTCATTCATCCGCCCGACCCAGCCAAACCCAGCGGTATATTCATATACCGTTTCGATCTAGCCAGCTCCCTCAATAGAATCAGGTGCTGTGCTAGCATGCCCCGCTCGAACACGGCCCGCTGGCCGTCCATAAGATCGTTTTTCCGTGAGTAGCCATGGTCGACAAACTGACGCATCTGAAACAGCTGGAGGCGGAAAGCATCCACATCATCCGCGAGGTCGCCGCCGAGTTCGATAACCCGGTGATGCTCTACTCGATCGGTAAAGACTCCGCCGTGATGCTGCACCTGGCACGCAAGGCATTTTTCCCGGGCAAGCTGCCGTTTCCGGTGATGCACGTCGACACCCGCTGGAAATTCCAGGAGATGTACAAGTTCCGCGACAAGATGGTCGAAGAACTGGGCCTGGACCTGATCACTCATATCAACCCCGATGGCGTGGCGCAGAACATCAACCCGTTCACCCACGGCAGCGCCAAGCACACCGACATCATGAAGACCGAAGGCCTCAAGCAGGCCCTGGACAAGCATGGTTTCGACGCAGCATTCGGCGGCGCCCGTCGCGATGAAGAGAAATCCCGCGCCAAAGAGCGCGTGTACTCGTTCCGCGACAGCAAGCACCGCTGGGACCCGAAAAACCAGCGCCCGGAGCTGTGGAACGTCTACAACGGCAACGTCAACAAGGGCGAGTCGATCCGTGTGTTCCCGCTGTCCAACTGGACCGAGCTGGACATCTGGCAGTACATCTACCTTGAAGGCATCCCGATTGTTCCGTTGTACTTCGCCGCAGAGCGCGAAGTGATCGAGAAGAACGGCACGTTGATCATGATCGACGACGACCGCATCCTCGAGCACCTGTCCGACGAAGACAAAGCCCGAATCGTCAAAAAGAAAGTACGTTTCCGTACCCTTGGCTGCTACCCGTTGACGGGCGCGGTGGAGTCCGAAGCCGAGACGCTGACGGACATCATTCAGGAAATGCTCCTGACGCGAACTTCCGAGCGCCAGGGCCGGGTCATCGACCACGATGGCGCAGGCTCGATGGAAGATAAAAAACGTCAAGGCTATTTCTAAGGGGCTGTCATGTCGCACGTATCTGATTTGATCAGCGAGGACATCCTCGCCTACCTGGGCCAGCACGAGCGCAAGGAAATGTTGCGCTTCCTGACCTGTGGCAACGTCGATGACGGCAAAAGCACCCTGATCGGGCGCCTGCTGCACGACTCCAAGATGATCTACGAAGATCACCTGGAAGCCATCACCCGCGATTCGAAGAAGTCCGGCACCACCGGCGATGACATCGACCTGGCCTTGCTGGTCGACGGCCTGCAGGCCGAGCGCGAGCAGGGCATCACCATCGATGTTGCCTACCGCTACTTCTCCACCGCCAAGCGCAAATTCATCATTGCCGACACCCCCGGCCATGAGCAGTACACCCGAAACATGGCCACCGGTGCCTCCACCTGTGACCTGGCGATCATCCTGATCGACGCCCGCTACGGCGTGCAGACCCAGACCCGTCGCCACAGCTTTATCGCCTCGTTGCTGGGGATCAAACACATCGTGGTGGCCGTCAACAAGATGGACATCAACGGCTTTGACCAAAGTGTGTTCGAGTCGATCAAGGCCGATTACCTGAAGTTTGCCGACGGTATCGCGTTCAAGCCGAGCACCCTGACATTCGTGCCGATGTCGGCGCTCAAGGGTGACAACGTGGTGAACAAGAGCGAGCGTTCGCCTTGGTACACCGGCCAGTCGCTGATGGAAATTCTCGAAACCGTCGAGATCGCCAACGACCGCAACTACACCGACCTGCGTTTCCCGGTGCAGTACGTCAACCGTCCGAACCTGAACTTCCGTGGTTTCGCCGGCACCCTGGCCAGCGGCATCGTGCACAAGGGCGACGAAATCGTGGTGCTGCCGTCGGGCAAGAGCAGCCGCGTGAAATCCATCGTCACCTTTGAAGGCGAGCTGGAAAACGCTGGCCCAGGCCAGGCCGTGACGCTGACCATGGAAGACGAGATCGACATCTCCCGTGGCGACCTGCTGGTGCATGCCGACAACGTGCCGCAAGTGACCGACGCCTTCGACGCCATGCTGGTGTGGATGGCTGAAGAACCGATGCTGCCGGGCAAGAAGTACGACATCAAGCGCGCCACCAGCTACGTGCCGGGTTCCATCACCAGCATCGTGCATCGCGTTGATGTGAACACCTTGGAAGAAGGCCCGGCGAGCGCCTTGCAGTTGAACGAGATCGGCCGGGTCAAGGTCAGCCTCGACACGGTCATCGCCCTGGACGGTTACGCAAGCAACCGCACCACCGGTTCGTTTATCGTCATCGACCGCTTGACCAACGGCACCGTGGCAGCCGGCATGATCATCGCGCCGCCGGTGACTCACGGCAGCGCGGCGCAGCATGGCAAGTTGGCTCACGTGGCCACCGAAGAACGCGCCCAGCGCTTCGGCCAGCAACCGGCGACCGTGTTGTTCAGCGGCTTGTCGGGCGCCGGCAAAAGCACCCTGGCCTACGCGGTTGAACGCAAGCTGTTCGACATGGGCCGTGCAGTGTTTGTGCTGGATGGCCAGAACTTGCGCCATGACCTGAACAAGGGCCTGCCGCAGGACCGCGCCGGGCGTACCGAGAACTGGCGTCGTGCCGCGCACGTGGCGCGTCAGTTCAACGAAGCTGGCTTGCTGACTTTGGCTGCGTTCGTTGCCCCGGATGCCGAAGGGCGCGAACAGGCCAAGGCGCTGATCGGCGGTGATCGTTTGCTGACCGTCTACGTGCAGGCTTCGCCGCTGGTGTGTGCCGAGCGGGATCCGCAAGGCCTGTACGCGGCGGGCGGGGATAACATCCCGGGTGAGTCCTTCCCGTATGACGTGCCGTTGAATGCTGATCTTGTGATCGACACCCAGACGTTGTCGTTGGAAGACAGCGTCAAGCAAGTGCTGGAACTGCTGCGCCAGCGCGGCGCGATCTAAGCCTCACGCGCACAAAAAAGCCCGCCACCGATCACTCGGTAGCGGGCTTTTTCATGCGAACCGTGATCTCTGTAGGAGCGAGCTTGCTCGCGAAAAACCTGAGTGCGCCGCGTTGAATCAGGATGCCAACGTCATCGTTAACGACCTTCGCGAGCAAGCTCGCTCCTACAGGTGTCAGGCAGGAAAGTCGCGGTGAAGCTGTTCCAGCAACACATCCTTCTCTTCCCATAACCGGTTGATCCAGCCCTGGAACGCCAACCGATACTCCCCATCCTGCTCATAATTCTTGCCGATAAACTCGGCCGGAATCTGCACCTCCTCAAACTGCACGACAACCTCCTTCACATTCCCGCACAGCAAATCCCAGTAACCGGGGCGCCCACCAGGATAGTGAATGGTCACGTTCACCAGCGACTTCAGTTGTTCACCCATGGCATCCAGCACAAACGCGATACCACCGGCCTTCGGCTTGAGCAGATAACGAAACGGTGACTTCTGCTGTGCATGCTTGCCGGGGGTAAACCGCGTGCCTTCGGCAAAGTTGAAAATGCCCACCGGGTTGTGGCGAAACTTCGCGCAGGTCTTGCGGGTGGTTTCCAGGTCTTTGCCTTTCTTTTCCGGATGCTTTTCCAGGTACGCCTTGGTGTAGCGCTTCATGAACGGGAAGCCCAGTGTCCACCACGCCAGACCGATCACCGGGACCCAGATCAGCTCTTGCTTGAGGAAGAACTTCAGCGGGCGAATACGCCGGTTGAGCACGTATTGCAGCACCATGATATCGACCCAGCTCTGGTGGTTACTGGTCACCAGGTACGAGTGTTCATAGTCGAGGCCTTCCAGGCCCTTCAAGTGCCAGCGGGTGCGACATACCAGGTTCATCCAGGCCTTGTTGTTGCTGATCCAGGCCTCGTGGGTCTGGTTCATCAGCCATTCACTGAAGCGCTTGGCAAACGGCAACGCCTTGAACAGCGCCACGATAAACAGGAACGAGCACAGCAGGATCGTGTTCAACGCCAGCAACAGCGAGGCGATCACCCCACGCACGGCAGCAGGTAGAAAATCCAGCATTTAGACATCCATAGGTCGGTTGGCGGCTTGAATCGCGGTCAATGCGATGGTGTACACGATGTCGTCCACCTGCGCCCCACGGGGCAGGTCGTTCACCGGTTTGCGCAGGCCTTGCAGCATCGGCCCCAGGCTCACGCAATCGGCACTGCGCTGCACGGCCTTGTGGGTGGTGTTGCCGGTGTTGAGGTCAGGGAACACGAACACCGTGGCCTTGCCCGCTACCAGGCTGTTAGGCGCCAGTTGCCGGGCCACAGTTTCGTTGGCAGCGGCGTCATATTGCAACGGGCCGTCGATCAGCAGTGAGCTTTGGGCTTCGTGGGCCAGCAGGGTGGCTTCGCGGACTTTCTCGACTTCTTCGCCCGTGGCCGAATCACCGCTGGAATAACTGATCATCGCCACCCGTGGCGTGATGCCGAACGCGGCGGCCGAGTCGGCGCTTTGCAGGGCGATTTCCGCCAGCTCGGCGGCGCTTGGGTGCGGGTTCATCACGCAGTCGCCGTATACCAGCACTTGCTCCGGGAACAGCATGAAGAACACCGACGAGACCAGGGTGCAGCCCGGCGCGGTCTTGATCAGTTGGAGGGCCGGGCGAATCGTGTTGGCGGTGGAATGGATGACGCCGGAGACCAGGCCGTCGACTTCATCCAGGGCGAGCATCATGGTGGCGATCACCACCGTGTCTTCCAGTTGCTGCTCGGCCATCGGTGCGTTGAGGCTTTTGGTTTTGCGCAGGGCCACCATTGGCTCCACGTAGCGCTGGCGAATCAAGTCCGGGTCGAGAATCTCCAGGCCTTCGGGCAGCTCGATACCATGGGCGCGGGCCACCGCTTCCACGTCCGCCGGCTTGGCCAGCAGCACGCAGCGGGCAATTCCGCGTGCCTGGCAGATGGCGGCAGCCTGCACGGTCAGCGGCTCGCTGCCTTCCGGCAAAACGATGCGCTTATTGGCCGCCTGGGCGCGTTGGATCAGTTGATAACGGAATACGGCCGGCGACAGGCGCATCTCCCGCGGCGTGCCGCAGCGTTGATGCAGCCAGCGGGCGTCGAGGTGGCTGGCGACGAAATCGGTGATGATCTCCGCACGTTCGCGGTCATCAATCGGGATTTCCTTGTTCAGGCTGTTGAGCTGGTTGGCGGTGTCGTAAGAGCCGGTGCTCACCGACAGCACCGGCAGCCCGGCCTGGAACGCGCCCCGGCATAGGTCCATGATCCGTGGGTCGGGCAGGGTGTCGCTGGTCAGCAACAGGCCGGCCAGCGGCACGCCGTTGATGGCGGCCAGGCTGACGGCGAGGATGATGTCGTCGCGGTCGCCGGGCGTCACCACCAATACGCCGGGCTTGAGCAGCTCCACGGTGTTGCGCATGGTGCGGGCGCAGATGATGATTTTGGTCATGCGCCGGGTTTCGTAGTCACCGGCGTTGAGGATTTGCGCGCCCATCAGGTCGGCCACGTCGCGGGTGCGCGGGGCGTTGAGTTCCGGCTGGTACGGGATGCAGCCCAACAGGCGGAAATCGCCGCTGCGCAATAACGGCGAGTGCTCTTTGAGGCGCGCCGAGAACGCCTCCATGCTTTCATCGGTGCGCACCTTGTTCAGGATCACGCCCAACACTTTTGGATCTTTCGGGCCGCCGAACAACTGGGCCTGCAATTCCACGCGGCCGGAGAGTTCGGTGAGCACTTCGTTTTCCGGGGCCGAGACCAGGATCACTTCGGCGTCCAGGCTTTTGGCCAGGTGCAGGTTGACCCGGGCCGCATAGCTGGCGCTGCGGGTCGGCACCATGCCTTCGACAATCAGCACGTCTTTGCCCACGGCAGCTTGTTGGTAAAGGGTGATGATTTCTTCCAGCAGTTCATCCAGTTGGCCGTCGCCGAGCATCCGCTCTACATGGGCCAGGCCCAAGGGCTGGGGCGGTTTCAGGCCGTGGGTGCGGGCCACCAGTTCGGTGGAGCGCTCGGGGCCGGTGTCGCCGGGGTGCGGCTGGGCAATCGGTTTGAAGAAGCCGACTTTCAGCCCGGCCCGTTCAAGGGTACGCACCAGCCCAAGGCTGATGGAGGTCAGACCCACACCAAAATCGGTGGGCGCGATAAAAAAAGTCTGCATGCGAATTCTCTGGAGGTGCATGGCTTCGGTGGCGGCCTATGGCTGGCTGCCTACCGGGAATCAGGTGCCAAGGTTATCTCTATCTGAGCCTTGCGCACACCAGCCGCACGTAAAGGGCTTGTCTATTTTTTCAAGGCGTTGTGCCGGGTCTGTGACCCAGGCGCGGGATTGCCAGGGTGGCTGGTGGCGCAGGTGCTGGGTGTGGCCGCAGGAAAGCTCGACGACCCAGTGCTGGTCTTCGTCCTGGTGAAATCCGACGACCGTCGGGTCAGTTGTTCGACCCCGTCCGTCCGGGTTGTGTTCGCTTTCGGGCAAATCCTTGTTTAGACTTGTCCGTTCTTCATTCTTCTGCAAAAGGTCTCGCCCCATGCCGATCGCCGCCAATAAGGCTGTCTCCATTGACTATACCCTGACCAACGACGCTGGTGAGGTCATCGACAGTTCTGCCGGCGGCGCGCCGCTGGTCTACCTGCAAGGTGCAGGTAACATCATCCCGGGCCTGGAAAAGGCTCTGGAAGGCAAAGAGGTCGGTGACGAACTGACCGTTGCCGTAGAACCTGAAGATGCCTACGGCGAATACGCTGCCGAACTGGTCAGCACCCTGAGCCGCAGCATGTTCGAAGGCGTCGACGAGCTGGAAGTGGGCATGCAGTTCCACGCTTCCGCTCCGGACGGCCAGATGCAGATCGTCACTATCCGCGACCTGGACGGCGACGACGTGACCGTCGACGGCAACCACCCGCTGGCGGGCCAGCGCCTGAACTTCCAGGTGAAGATCGTCGCTATCCGTGACGCTTCCCAGGAAGAAGTGGCCCACGGCCACGTGCACGGCGAAGGTGGTCACCACCATTAATTGATAGAGCGACGCTCTGTCAGTTGGAAAAAGGCGCCTTCGGGCGCCTTTTTCATTTGGCGGCTATTCTTGCCGACTTGGCGGCTGTAATCTCGAATGGCCGTTACAAAGAACATAGGATATCTGGAGTTCGTCATGAGTGCTTTCCACGACCTTAAACTCAAAGCCCTGGATGGTCAGGAGCTGCCTCTGGCGCCCTTCAAGGGGCAAGTCGTGCTGGTGGTCAACGTCGCCTCCAAATGTGGTTTGACACCACAGTACGCCGCGCTGGAAAACCTCTATCAGCAATACAAAAGCCAGGGTTTCACCGTACTCGGGTTGCCGTGCAATCAATTTGCCGGGCAGGAACCGGGTACTGAAGAAGAAATCCAGGAATTCTGCAGCCTCAACTACGGCGTGACCTTTCCCCTGGGCAGCAAGCTCGACGTGAATGGTCACGATCGCCACCAGCTGTATCGATTGCTGGCGGGCGAGGGCGCCGAATTTCCCGGGGACATTACCTGGAACTTCGAAAAATTCCTGCTGGGTAAAGACGGCCGGGTCCTGGCGCGTTTCTCACCGCGTACACCGCCGGATGATCCCACCATCGTGCAGGCAATCGAAAAAGCCTTGAGCTGAGCGCGCTTGTCCTGTGGTGGGGGGGCTTATCCTGTGGTGAGGGGG
>NZ_JAXCIS010000005.1:0-23608 GCF_034044025.1 Pseudomonas sp. SED1 | reverse complement strand
AGGCGGCCATCACCCAAATAACGGATATCCCCCCACCCCACCATCACTCCTCAGCGCCATGCACCACCACCAAAAGCTGCGCCTGAACCTCCCCCACCGACCGAATCCGATGCGGCTTCTGCGCATTGAAATGCAACGCATCCCCCCGATTCAACACCACCCGCTCACTCATGAAGTCCACCTCAACCTGGCCCTCATGCACAAACAAAAACTCCTCCCCCAAATGCTCCTTGAAGGTCTTGTCGGTGAACTCCGTCGGCGGGTAAATGATAAACGGCAACAAACTGCGCTCACTGACCTGATGCGCCAGCACCGCATAACCCGGTGACGCATCGGTGCCCGACAACGCCTGCCGTTCATGGCTGCGCACCAGGCTGTAACTGTCGAGACTGACGTTGTCTTCACTGAACAGCTCTTCAACCTTCACGTTCAACGCCTTGGCCAACTTCAGCGCCGCAGCAATCGAAGGCGTATTCAGCCCGCGCTCGACCTTCGACAGGTAACTCTTGGTCATCCCGGATTTTTCCGCGAGCGACTCCAAGGTCACGCCAAGTTTTTTTCTCAGTATTTTCAAACGGATAGACATGTGCAGCGGTTAATCCATTAAAGAGGCGATGATGAATGCTTGCCAATGACACTTTGTGTCATATAGTCTCTTTCGTGTCATTTGCGACCAACAAGGACACTGATATGGCCAAGACATTAGCACTCCCGAAAGACCAACTGGTCAAGCAAGCGCTGAGCCAGATGCAAAACACCCTGGCGGATAATACGTGGACCGACCGGCAAAAGCTGGCACTCACCTGCCGGATCCTGTTCGAAAACGGCCACGATTCCGGCCTCGCCGGGCAGATCACCGCTCGTGGCCCGACACCTGGCACTTATTACACGCAACAACTCGGCCTGGGTTTCGATGAAATCACCGCCAGCAACCTGCTGCTGGTCAATGAAGACTTGGAGGTGCTGGAAGGCCACGGCATGCCCAACCCGGCCAACCGTTTCCACAGCTGGGTGTACCGCGGTCGCCCGGATGTGAACTGCATCATCCACACTCATCCGACTCATATCGCTGCGTTGTCGATGCTGGAAGTGCCGCTGCAGGTATCGCACATGGACCTCTGCCCTTTGTACGAAGACTGCGCGTTCCTAGAAGCCTGGCCCGGCGTGCCGGTGGGCAACGAAGAGGGCGAAATCATCACCGCCGCCCTGGGGGATAAGCGAGCGATTCTGCTTTCTCACCACGGCCAATTGTCCACCGGGGCGAGCATCGAGGAAGCGTGTGTGATCGCACAGTTGATCGAACGTGCCGCCAAGTTGCAGCTGCTGGCGATGGCCGCCGGCACGATCAAACCGATCCTGCCGGAGCTGGGCCGCGAAGCCCATGACTGGATTTCCAAGCCCAAGCGCCACGGCGCCGCGTTCAACTACTACGCTCGGCAGAACCTGCGTCAACACGCCGATTGCCTGAACTGAAACCCTTTTTCGACCGGAGACTTTTCCATGTCCAGCCCTTCTATTCACGGCATTATCGGCTACACCATCACCCCGTTCAGCACAGACGGCCAGCGCATTGACCTGGACGCCCTGGGGCTTTCGATCGACCGCTTGATAGACAGCGGCGTGCACGCTATCGCCCCGCTGGGCAGCACCGGCGAAGGCGCCTACCTCAGCGATGCTGAGTGGGATGAAGTCGCCGCCTACAGCCTCCAGAAAGTGGGCAAACGCGTGCCGACCATCGTCAGCGTCTCCGACCTGACCACCGCCAAGGCCGTGCGTCGCGCGCAGTTTGCCGAAGCCCACGGTGCCGACGTGGTGATGGTGTTGCCGGCCTCGTACTGGAAACTCAGCGAGGCGGAAATCCTCGCTCACTATGCGGCTATCGGCGACAGCATCGGCGTGCCGATCATGCTCTACAACAACCCGGCCACCAGCGGCACCGATATGTCGGTGGACTTGATCCTGCGCATCGTCGACAGCGTCGACAACGTGACCATGGTCAAGGAAAGCACCGGGGATATTCAGCGCATGCATCAGCTGCATCGGCGCAGCGAGGGCCAAGTGCCGTTCTATAACGGCTGCAATCCGCTGGCACTGGAGGCGTTTGCCGCAGGGGCGAAGGGTTGGTGCACGGCGGCGCCGAACCTGATTGCGCAGCTCAACCTGGATTTGTATGAAGCCGTTTTGGCCAATGACTTGGAGAAAGCGCGGGAGCTGTTCTATCGCCAGTTGCCGCTGCTGGACTTCATCCTCAAAGGCGGCTTGCCGGCGACGATCAAGGCCGGTTTGCGGCTGACGGGGCTGGAGTCGGGTGATCCACGGTTGCCGGTGTTCCCGTTGGGTGAGGCTGGCCGTGTTCAGCTTCAGGAGCTACTGACCCTGTTGCGCTGAAACGCAATCCAAATGTGGGAGCGGGCTTGCTCGCGAATGCGGTGAGTCAGTCGACATATTAATTGACTGACTCACCGCCTTCGCGAGCAAGCCCGCTCCCACATTTAGCCCGCATCCAACCGTAGAATTTCAATAGAGACAAATGACAATAATTCTCGATATCATTCGCGACTTTTCCACGTCGTGCTTCGTCAAGAAGGATATCCATGTCTCGTCTCAAGCCCGACCCGCTGTCGGCCGATGCCTTTCGCGGGTTTTATGCAGATATCCTGCATTTCCTGCGCAAGCGCACGGACAACGCCAGCGACGCGGCAGACATGACCCAGGATGTCTTTACCCAATGGCTGGACTACCGCGACCGGGCTAAGGTCGAGCAGCCCCGGGCGTTTCTGTTCCAGATGGCGCGCAATCTACTGCGCGATCACTGGCGTAAACAAAAGGTGCGGCACACCGTCCACCAGCAACAGGCCGAACTGGATGCCGAGCCTGTCAGCGACTCGCGAGACGATCCCATGGCCGCCGCGCAACGCCTGCAACGCCTGGAACAGCTGAAAGAAGTCCTCTCTGAACTCTCGCCCAGAAGACGAGAAGCCCTTATGCTGCATCGCTTCGAGGGCCTGAGCCAGGCGCAGATCGCCGAGCGCATGGGCGTCTCGGTCAGCATGGTGGAAAAGCACATCGCTTTTGCCCTGCTGCATTGCAAGCAGCGACTTCAACAAGACCAGGGCAAGGAGCAGCCAGAATGACCCGCCTGAGCGATATCGACACCTGTGACATCGAGGCCAGTGACTCCATCGATGCCCAGGCCGCCAGCTGGTTTGCGCGCAACCGCAATGACACGGGCCGCGCCGACCGCAAGGCGTTTGCCGCCTGGCAATCCGAGCCGACCCATGCCCGTGCCTATGCCGAATTCGAACAGCTGTGGGCCGACCTGGCCCAGTTGCAGCAACTGAACAAACCCACACCGATGCCCGTGCGCAAGACACCCGCCTGGCGCCCGGCCCTGGCGGTGGCTGCCGCCCTGGTATGTGCCCTGTTGGCAAGCAACCTCGGCGCCCCGCGCGAGCTGTTCCACGCCCAGGTCGCGGCCCATGCCAAAGGCACGCGCACCTTGCATCTGCCCGATGGCAGCACCTTGTACGTCAACGCCAACACGCGCCTGCGGGTGGACTTCAACAGTCACCAGCGCATCGTGCATCTGGATCAGGGCCAGCTGTATATCGAAGTGGCACCTGATAAGGAACGGCCACTGTACGTGCAGGCCGGCGAAGCCAATGTGCGAGTGGTCGGCACCGGCTTTGATGTGCGGCGCAGCAAGCAGCAACTGGTGGTCAGTGTGGCCCACGGGCAAGTGGCGTTCGATCCGGATTCCAAGCTGCCGGCCACCCTGCTCGGCGCCGATCAGCGCGCTACGTTCAGTTATGCCAAGGGCACGCTGCAGCAGCAAACCCTCACTGTCGGCGAGGTCGCCGATTGGCGCGGCGGGCACGTGTCGTTTCGTAATCGCGAGCTGGCCAGCCTGATGGACGAGTTAAGCCTGTACCGGCCACAGGCGCCGTTGCTGGTGGACAGCGCAGTGGCGCAGCTGAAGGTCTCGGGCAATCTGGACGTGAATGATCCGGACGCCCTGCTCACCGCCCTGCCCGCCCTGCTGCCGGTGAAAACCGTGCCCCTGGCCGACGGCAACATCAGGATTGAGCCTCGAAAATAATCCCTCGATACGCTCACTTGAGAATATTTTGCATTCGCATGTGAGGATTATCTTTCCTGCCGCGTCTTCCTCGGGTCTGCGTTTGATACGCACACCTTTTTGGCCATTTGGCTACTCCGGGGGATTACATGTTTCGCGCGCCTTGCCACGTTCAGCACCTGTTTCTTCGACCCACCGCCATTGCCGCCTGCCTGGCCTTCAGCCTTAATGCCCAGGCCGAGTCGTTCAAACTGCAATTGCCGGCCCAATCCCTGGCCACGTCCTTGAGCCAGGTGGCGCAGCAGGCGAAAATCCAGCTGCTGTTCGATGAAGCACTGCTGAAAAACGTCCAGGCGCCGGCCCTCAATGGCGACTTCACACCGGAAGTGGCGATTCGCACCTTGCTCAAGGACGGCGAGTTCGTGTTGCTCAAGGTCGGCAGCACCTACGTGGTACGCCCCGAAGAAGGCAAAACCACCAACAGCAGCGCGATCCAACTGGAGGCCCTGAGCGTGATCGGCACCGGCAACGAGGTGGACTCCACCACCGTCGGCCGTTCCACCCTGAGCCAGGCCGACATCGACCGCTACCAGTCCAATAACATCCCCAGCCTGCTGCAAACCTTGCCCGGTATCAGCCAGGGCGGCTCGCTGAAGCCCGGCGGCCAGACCATCAACATCCGGGGTTTCGGCGACGCCGAAGACGTGCCGCTGACCGTCGATGGCGCCACCAAAAGCGGGTTTGAGCGTTATCAGCAGGGCACTGTGTTTATCGAGCCCGAACTGATCAAGAGCATCGAAGTGGAGAAAGGCCCCAACTCGCCCTTCAGCGGCAACGGCGGCTTTGGCGGTACGGTCAACATGACCACCAAGGATGCCCCGGACCTGCTCAAGGACGGCCGCAACAGCGGCGCCATGCTCAAGTACGGTTACTCCAGCAACGACCATGAACAGGTCTACAGCAGCGCGGTCTACGGGCGTACCGATGACGGGCGCTTCGACGCCCTGGCCTACCTGACCCAACGCGACGGCGGCGACATGAAACTGGCCGCCACCCTGCCCAACGACAACAACCAGTACCCGATCAACCCCAAGCGCCTGCCCAACAGCGCCCAGAATGTGGACGGCAAACTGTTCAAATTCAATGCTCACTTCACCGATGAGCAAAGCCTTGGCCTGTCGTATTCGCGTTCCAACAGCCAGCGCTGGACGCCCTTCTCTGCCGCCAGCTACCCGACACCGCCGACCCAGGCCAACATCGACCGCTATGGCTACGAAGCCGCGCTGAAACGCTTCCTGGCCAACCGCAACACCGTCGACACCACCTGGTCCGGCAAGTACGAATACCAGCCGATGAATAACCCGCTGGTGGACTTGACCATCAAGTACTCCGAATCCAACACCGACCAGACCGACGAGCGAGACGCTACGGCGTTTTTCCAGTTGGCCACTGGCGGGCGCAAGATGGACACCTCCTACAACGACAAGAACCTCGACGTACGCAACGTCAGCCTGTTTTCCACCGGTGTGTTGCAACACGCGGTGACCACCGGGGTGCAGATCCGCAAGCACACCCGGGAAACCGAAATGTGGATGCCCGGCGCCACCTACAACACCCCGAAATACAACTACGGGCACTTCCAGCCGGGCTTCATGCCCCATGGCAAGGTCGACACCAACAGCTTCTTTATCCAGGACGCGGTGACGCTGGGCGATGTCACCATCACCCCGTCGATGCGCTATGACCACGTACGCAACCGCGGCGAAGCCAACGACGCGCCGTACTACAGCAACCCTGACCCGGCCATCGGCCACGACTACAGCGACCGCACCTACACCGGCTGGTCACCGCGCCTCGCGGCCTACTGGACCATCACCCCGAACGTGGCGCTGTTTGCCAACTGGAGCCGCACCTGGCGCGCCCCGGTGATCGACGAGCAGTATGAAGTCCAGGGCCTGGGCAGCCGCACCGCCACCAGCCTGGACCTGGACCCGGAGCGCATCACCTCCATCACCCTGGGCAACGTCACCAGCTTCGGCGACGTGTTCACCCACGGCGACAACTTGCAACTGCGTACCACGCTGTTCCACAACAAAGTCGAAGACGAGATCTTCAAGGCCACGGGCGTGGGCTGCCAGAACCAGGCGGTCAATGGCGGGACGATTTCCAGCGCCTGCCCGCCGGGGGCGATGTCCAACTACCGCAACATCGGCGGCATGACCATCAAGGGCTTTGAGGCCGAGAGTTTCTACGACTCCACCTACGTGTTCGGCTCGGTGTCCTTCGCCTACACCACCGGCAAACACGAAGGCGCCTACACCAACCCATGGGGTCCGGACGTCTGGGCGCGGGACATTCCGCCGACCAAATGGGTAATCGTGCTCGGCACCAAGATCCCGAGCCTGGACGCCCAGGTGGGCTGGCAAGGGCAGTTCATCGGCGCCACCAGCCGTTTGCCAAGCGACAAGTACTCCGGCGGTCCGGGCACCAGTATCGGCGACCTGTTCTACGATCAGTACGGCAACAAGCGCTATAACACCCAGGGCCTGTTCGCCAGCTGGAAGCCGCAGCAGGCTTACCTCAAGGGCACCGAAGTCAACTTCACCGTGGACAACCTGTTCAACAACAACTTCCGCCCGGCCCTGAGCGGCGACCGCGCCTATACCAAGGGCCGGGATGCGAAGATCAGCGTGACGCGGTTCTTCTGACCTCCACCTAATCGATGTGGGAGCGGGCTTGCTCGCGAAGGCGGTGGATCAGTCGGTACATGAGTTACCTGACACACCGCTTTCGCGAGCAAGCCCGCTCCCACATTTAGATCTTCAGCGCGCCATTTCTTGTATTCACAAGGCTGAGCTCTGGGGCGTGAACCCGCTGCTTGCTCAGGTACCGCGTGCAACTCACCCGCAAAAACGACGCAAAATTCACCACTTCGCCGCGGTAGTCCATCACCTCTTCATACAGCTTGGCGATCAGCTGATTGGTGGTCATGCCATCCACCTCGGCGATTTCGCTGAGGATGTCCCAGAACTGGTTTTCCAGGCGCACGGTGGTCACCACGCCGCAGATGCGCAGGGAGCGCGAGCGGGATTCGTAGAGAATCGGGTCGGCCTTGACGTACAGCTCGCACATGGCGATGACCTCCGCGTTACAGGATGATTTGGGTGCCCAGCAGGCCGAGGAAAGCCGCCAGCCAGCTTGGGTGCGCCGGCCACGCCGGTGCCGTCACCAGATTGCCTTGAACGTGGCTGTCGGTCACCGGGATATCGATGAACGTGCCACCCGCCAATCGCACTTCCGGCCCACACGCCGGGTAAGCGCTGCACTCACGGCCTTCCAGAATCCCGGCAGCCGCCAGCAATTGTGCGCCGTGGCATACCGCAGCGATGGGCTTGCCGGCCTGGTCGAACGCCTTGACCAGTTGCAGGACTTTCTCGTTCAGGCGCAGGTACTCGGGCGCACGGCCGCCGGGCACCAGCAACGCGTCGTAGTCGGCAGCGTCGACCTTGGCAAAATCCGCGTTCAGGGCAAACAGGTGCCCAGGCTTTTCGCTGTAGGTCTGATCGCCTTCGAAGTCGTGGATCGCCGTGCGTACGGTCTGGCCGGCGGACTTGTCCGGGCACACGGCATGCACGGTATGCCCCACCATCAGCAGCGCCTGGAACGGCACCATCACTTCATAGTCTTCGACGTAATCGCCGACCAGCATCAGGATTTTCTTCGCGGCCATGGGGCATTCCTCCGGTTGAACGGTTGGGCAGACAGGAGTAGCCAAGATAGACCTGTGCCGATGAGCCGGGTAATGGCCCGCTACTACATAACTGCGGACCAGCTCTTTGTAGGAGCGAGCTTGCTCGCGAAGAACGTTAACGATAACGCGGGAAGCCAGACAGCCCACGGCGCTCTCAGGTTTTTCGCGAGCAAGCTCGCTCCTACACAAACTGTACGGTCCAATCTGCACCCAGCTGTAAGCGCGCGTTTGCGGGGCTTTGTGGCTAGATGAACGTCCACTTCCGGCCCATTCGATTCTGGTTCCTTCCATGAGCTCCCGCGAAAATACCGGCATGGCCCTCGGCCTGCTGGGCGTCGTCATCTTCAGCCTTACCCTGCCCTTCACCCGTATCGTGGTGCAGGAAATGCATCCGCTGCTCAATGGCCTGGGCCGGGCGTTGTTTGCGGCGGTGCCGGCGGCGGCGTTGTTGCTGTGGCGCCGCGAGCGCTGGCCCACCTGGCGCCAGGTGCGCGGGCTGACGTTGGTGATTGCCGGGGTAATCCTGGGGTTCCCGGTGCTGTCGGCCTGGGCCATGCAAACCTTGCCCGCGTCCCATGGCGCACTGGTCAACGGTTTGCAGCCGCTGTGCGTGGCGCTGTATGCGGCGTGGCTGTCCCATGAGCGGCCGTCGAAGGCGTTCTGGGCCTGCGCGGCGCTGGGCAGTGCGCTGGTGCTGAGTTACGCGTTGATCACCGGAGCCGGCAGTATCCAAGCGGGCGATCTGTTGATGCTCGGGGCGATTGCCGTGGGTGGCCTGGGTTACGCAGAGGGCGGCCGGTTGGCCAAGGAGATGGGCGGCTGGCAGGTGATCTGCTGGGCGCTGGTGCTGTCGACACCGGTATTGATCGGGCCGGTGGCGTACCTGGCGCTGCAACACGAAGGACCGATTTCCATGCGCACCTGGTGGGCGTTTGGTTATGTGTCGCTGTTTTCGCAGTTCCTGGGGTTCTTTGCGTGGTACGCCGGCTTGGCCATGGGCGGCATCGCTAGGGTCAGCCAGATTCAGCTGTTGCAGATCTTTTTCACCATCGCGTTTTCCGCGCTGTTTTTTGGTGAGCACATCGAGCCGATTACCTGGCTGTTTGCCTGCGGGGTGATTGTGACGGTGATGTTGGGGCGCAAGACCAGTGTGAAGCCTGCGCCAGCTCCCAAGCCCAGCGCGGTCTAATGTGGGAGCGGGCTTGCTCGCGAATGCGGTGGATCAGTTGATACATCAGGTGACTGACACACCGCTTTCGCGAGCAAGCCCGCTCCCACATTTTTGATTTGCGTCGTACTCAGGCGAGGTAACCGTCCGCCCGCAGCAGGGTTTCGAGGCAATGCTCAGTGATGTTGTAGAACGCTTTCAGCTCCTGGATTTTCACCAGGAGCTGAGCGTTATCCACCGGCTCGGCACGCTTCACGGCAAGGATCATCTTGTTCTTGTTGGTGTGCTCCAACGAGATGAACTCAAACACCTTGGTCTCATAGCCGCAGGCTTCGAGGAACAACGCACGCAGGCTGTCGGTGACCATTTCCGCCTGCTGGCCCAGGTGCAGGCCGTATTGCAGCATCGGCTTGAGCAGCGCCGGGCTCTGGATCTGCAGGCGAATCTGCTTATGGCAGCACGGCGAGCACATGATGATCGACGCCCCGGAGCGGATGCCGGTGTGAATCGCGTAGTCGGTGGCGATGTCGCAGGCATGCAGGGCGATCATCACGTCCAGTTCGCTGGGCGCGACGCTGCGCACATCACCGCACTTGAACACCAGCCCCGGGTGATCCAGGCGGGCGGCGGCGTTGTTGCACAGGGTCACCATGTCTTCGCGCAGTTCCACACCGGTCACTTCACCCTCGGCGTTGAGGGTGTTGCGCAAGTAGTCGTGGATGGCAAACGTCAGGTAGCCCTTGCCCGAACCAAAGTCCGCGACGCGCACCGGCTGGTCCAGCTTCAGCGGTGACGTGGTCAGCGCATGGCTGAACACTTCGATGAACTTGTTGATCTGCTTCCACTTGCGCGACATCGCCGGGATCAGTTCGTGCCTGGCGTTGGTCACGCCAAGGTCAGCGAGGAATGGTCGCGTCAGGTCCAGGAAGCGATTTTTCTCGCGGTTGTGCTCGGCAGATGGTGCCTCGCGCAGTTGTTGCGGCTTGCTTTTGAACAGCGAGCTTTTGTTCTTCTTGCTGTATTCCAGCTGGGCTTCGTCGGTCACCGAGAGCAGGTGCGCGTTCTTGAACGAGGCCGGCAACAGCTCGGCAATCGCCGCTACGCCGTCTTCCAGCGAGAAGTTCTTGGTGATGTCGCGGGTCTTGTAGCGGTAGACGAAGGACAGGCAAGGCTGATCCTTGACGGTCAACTGCTTGATGATCAGCTTCTGAAGATCAGGCTCGGTGCCAACGTACTTGGCCAGCACCAGCTTGATAAAGGCGTTTTGCTCAAGGCTCGCGCTCAGCAGTTCAAGGAACTGCGCGTGATGATCCGGCGCGGGGCTGGCAGGTTTAGCGGTGGCAGACATGAACAAAAACGCCTCGGGCAGGGAATGCCGGGAATTTTACACTACTCCAACACCACCAACCGATTCGGCAACTCATTGCGCGCGTGGGTCACCGGCACATGCTCCTTGAGCAACACCCCGCAGGCTTCAATGCAGCTGATAAACCCGGCCAACGTCTGGCCTTGCTTCACCTGCTGGGTGAACTGCTTGACGATCGCATCCCAACTGCTGTCATCCAGGCGACTGGAAATGCCCTTGTCCACCAGGATTTCCACATACCGCTCCGCCTCACTGACAAAAATCAGCACCCCGGTACTGCCCAGCGTGTGGTGCAGGTGTTGCTCCAGAAACTGCCGCCGCGCCAGGTTGGACGCGCGCCAGTGGCGCACCGAGCGCGGGATCAGCCGCGTCGTCACCTTGGGCAACCGGAACACCAGGCACAGCACCACAAACGTGCCCCACTGCGCCAGCAGCAAGGTGTACATGGTCAGCCAGCCCGACAGATAGTGAATGATCCCCGGCACCACCAGCGCCAACAGGCTGGCCCACAACAGCGGGATGTAGGCGTAGTCGTCGGCACGGGCCGCGAGCACGGTCACCAGTTCGGCGTCGGTCTGTTGCTCGACCCGGGCGATCGCCTCGGCGACCTGGCGTTGCTCGTGTTGACTCAGTAATGCCATGGTTGTTGATGCTCTCTCGTTATTGTCATTACCAGCCGCCCGAGGCGCCACCGCCACCGAAACCACCGCCGCCGCCCCTGAAGCCACCGCCGCCTCCTCCGCCGCCGCGACCGCTGCTGCTGAGAATCGCCAGCAGGATAGCGCCAACGGGCAGGCCCAGGCGATTGCACAGCCACAGCACCGCCAGCAACAGGATAAACAGACCAATGGAAATGCCCGGGTTTTGCTTGGCGAAGTTGGCCTCGGACACATGCGCCGGCACCGCCAGCGGATCGCCGCCCACCACTTGCAGCATCGCCGCCACGCCGTCGCTGATGCCCTTGCTGTAGTTGCCCGCTTTGAATGCCGGGGCGATCACCTGGTTGATGATCACCCAGGACTGCGCATCGGTGAGTACGCCTTCCAGGCCATAACCCACTTCGATACGGATCTTGTGCTCATCCCGGGCGACGATCAGCAGTGCGCCGTTGTCCTTGCCCTTCTGGCCGATGCCCCACGCGCGGCCCAGTTGATAACCGAAGTCTTCAATGGGCACGCCTTGCAGGTCCGGCACGGTGACCACCACGATCTGGTCACCGCTGGTCTGCTCCAGCGCCTGCAATTGCTGGGTCAGTTGCTCGCGCACGGCCGGGTCGATCATCTGGGCGTTGTCGACCACCCGTCCGGTCAGGGCCGGAAAGTTAAGGGCGGCCTGGGCGGTCAGGCTAAAGGCCAGCAGCACCGCCGCCAGCAGCCAAGCGCGCTTGCCCATCAGAATTTCACTTGCGGCGCTTTATCGGCATCGGCACTGGTGGCCTCGAAGTTGGCGCGGACCGGCAAGTCGCTGTACATCACGCTGTGCCACAGGCGGCCCGGGAAGGTACGGATCTCAGTGTTGTAGGCCTGTACCGCCTGGATAAAGTCGCGACGGGCCACCGCGATGCGGTTTTCGGTGCCTTCAAGCTGCGATTGCAGGGCCAGGAAGTTCTGGTTGGCCTTCAGATCCGGGTAACGCTCGGACACCACCATCAAGCGGCTGAGTGCACCGCTCAAGCCGTCCTGGGCTTGCTGGAACTGCTTGAGTTTTTCCGGGTTGTCGAGGGTGCTGGCGTCCACCTGGATCGAAGTGGCCTTGGCCCGCGCTTCGATCACGGCGGTCAGAGTGTCCTGTTCATGGGCGGCATAGCCCTTGACCACTTCCACCAGGTTGGGGATCAGGTCGGCGCGCCGCTGGTACTGGTTCTGCACCTGGGCCCAGGCCGCCTTGGCCTGTTCGTCCAGGGTCGGGATCTTGTTGATGCCGCAACCGCTCAGCACGGTGCTCACCAGTATCAATGCCACGGCCTTCCAGCCCCAACGGTAACCTTGTGCTGCTTGCATGGTGTTTCTCCTGCCAAACCTATGAAATATACCGACTGACGCGTTAGCTACGGGCTTAGGGCATAATCCGCCACCACCCACTGGATTGCATCGAGCCAATCAGCTAAAAGATGCCCAGCGCCAATAAGAGTTCAGAAGTGTGCTGCATTTATCTGAACAACACCCGAACAACAATAGACGCTCTCCGGTCCCAAGGCTGCGAGAAAGGATTTTCATGAAGAAGCTGTGTTTGCTGGGCCTTGTTGTCAGTTTGGCCACTCATTCCGTATTTGCCGAAACAAAGCCCGCAGTACTCAAGGACAAAGACGCCTTCGTCAGTGACCTGCTCAAGCAAATGACCCTCGATGAAAAGATCGGCCAATTGCGCCTGATCAGCATCGGCCCTGAAATGCCCCGCGAGCTGATCCGCAAGGAAATCGCCGCCGGCCGCATCGGTGGCACCTTCAATTCCATCACCCGCCCGGAAAACCGTCCGATGCAGGACGCGGCCATGCGCAGCCGGTTGAAGATCCCGATGTTCTTCGCCTATGACGTGATCCACGGCCACCGCACGATTTTCCCGATCAGCCTGGCCCTGGCCTCCAGCTGGGACATGGACGCCATCGGCCGCTCCGGGCGCGTCGCCGCCCAGGAAGCCGCCGCCGACAGCCTCGACATCACCTTTGCGCCGATGGTCGACATCTCCCGCGACCCGCGCTGGGGCCGTACCTCCGAAGGTTTTGGCGAAGACACCTACCTGACTTCGCGCATTGCCGAAGTCATGGTCAAGGCCTTCCAGGGCACCAGCTCCGCCAAGGCCGACAGCATCATGGCCAGCGTCAAGCACTTCGCCCTGTATGGCGCGGTGGAAGGCGGTCGCGACTACAACGTGGTCGACATGAGCCCGGTCAAGATGTATCAGGACTACCTGCCGCCCTACCACGCCGCGATCAAGGCCGGTGCCGGTGGCGTGATGGTTGCGCTGAACTCGATCAACGGTGTGCCAGCCACCGCCAACACCTGGCTGATGAACGACCTGCTGCGCAAGGACTGGGGCTTCAAGGGCCTGGCCGTAAGCGACCATGGCGCGATCTTCGAGCTGATCAAGCACGGCGTGGCCAAGGACGGGCGTGAAGCCGCCAAGCTGGCGATCAAGGCCGGCATCGACATGAGCATGAACGACTCGCTCTACGGCAAGGAATTGCCCGGCCTGCTGAAATCCGGCGAGATCGAACAGAGCGACATCGACAACGCCGTGCGCGAAGTGCTTGGCGCCAAGTACGACATGGGCCTGTTCGCCGACCCGTACCTGCGCATCGGCAAGGCCGAGGATGACCCGGTCGACACCTACGCCGAAAGCCGCCTGCATCGCGCCGACGCACGTGACGTGGCACGCCGCAGCCTGGTGCTGCTGAAAAACCAGAACAACGCCCTGCCGCTGAAAAAGAGCGCGACCATCGCCCTGGTCGGCCCGCTGGCCAAGGCGCCAATCGACATGATGGGCAGCTGGGCAGCTGCCGGTAAACCCGCGCAATCGGTGACCCTGCTGGACGGCATGAATGCCGTGATCGGCGAAAAAGGCAAAGTGATCTATGCCCGCGGCGCCAACATCACCAATGACAAGAAAGTCGTCGACTACCTCAACTTCCTGAACTTCGATGCCCCGGAAGTGGTGGATGACCCGCGCTCGTCCCAGGCGATGATCGACGAAGCGGTCAAGGCAGCCAAAGATGCCGACGTAGTGGTTGCCGCCGTGGGCGAATCCCGTGGCATGTCCCACGAGTCGTCGAGCCGCACCGACCTGAACATCCCGCAAAGCCAGCGCGACCTGATCAAGGCCTTGAAAGCCACCGGCAAACCGCTGGTGCTGGTATTGATGAACGGCCGTCCGCTGTCGATTGTGGAAGAGAACGAACAGGCTGACGCAATCCTGGAAACCTGGTTCGCCGGTACCGAAGGCGGCAACGCGATCGCTGACGTGCTGTTCGGCGACTACAACCCGTCGGGCAAACTGCCGATCACCTTCCCGCGTTCGGTGGGGCAGATTCCGACCTACTACAACCACCTGAGCATTGGCCGGCCGTTCACCCCGGGCAAGCCGGGCAACTACACCTCGCAGTACTTCGATGACACCACCGGGCCGCTGTTTCCGTTTGGTTATGGCTTGAGCTACACCCGCTTCAGCCTGTCGGACATGGCGCTGTCGTCCACCACCCTGAACAAGACCGGCAAGCTCGACGCCACCGTGGTGGTGAAAAACACCGGCAAGGTCGATGGCGAAACCGTGGTGCAGCTGTACATCCAGGACGTGGCCGGCTCGATGATCCGCCCGGTGAAGGAATTGAAGAACTTCCAGAAGATCATGCTCAAGGCTGGCGAAGAGCGCGCCGTGCACTTCACCATCACCGAGGAAGACTTGAAGTTCTACAACACCCAACTGAAGTTCGCGGCTGAGCCGGGCGAGTTCAATGTGCAGATCGGGTTGGATTCGCAGGATGTGAAGCAGCAGAGCTTCGAACTGCTCTAAATACACACCCCTGTAGGAGCGAGCTTGCTCGCGAAGGTCGTTAACGATGACATTGGCGTTCTGAATGAACGCGGCGTCGTCAAGTTCTTCGCGAGCAAGCTCGCTCCTACAGTGACCTGCGTAGTCCTTAACCTCTTCGATCCAGCAGGTTAACCACCAACCGATCAATCCACCCCCACACCCGTTGCTTCACCCGCCGCCACAATGGCCGCGACCGCCACGCCTCCAGGCTCACCGCCTGGCTCTGGGCAAAATCCCTCTCGAAACTCCCCGCTACCGCCAACGTCAGATCCGGGTCCAGCGCCTCCAGATTCGCCTCCAGGTTGAAGCGCAGATTCCAGTGGTCGAAGTTGCACGAACCTATGCTCACCCAATCGTCCACCAACACCATTTTCAGGTGCAGGAAACACGGCTGGTATTCAAAGATCTGCACCCCGGACTTGAGCAGACGCGGGTAGTAACGGTGCCCGGCGTACCGCACCGACGGGTGATCGGTACGCGGCCCGGTCAACAGCAAGCGCACATCCACTCCGCGCCCCGCCGCCCGGCGCAGGGCACGCCGTACACTCCAGGTCGGCAGGAAATACGGCGTAGCCAGCCAGATACGCCGGTGGCCGCTGTTCAGCGCGCGGATCAGCGATTGCAGAATATCCCGATGCTGACGAGCGTCGGCATAGGCCACACGCCCCAGCCCCGGCCCTGTCGCCGGCACCTTGGGCAAACGTGGCAGCCCAAAATGCGTGGCCGGTTTCCAGGCTCTACGATCGTCGTTGGCCAGCCATTGGCGATCAAACAATGCCTGCCAATCCAGCACCAACGGGCCGCGGACTTGCACCATCACTTCGTGCCAGTCGGCGGCGTCTTCACCGGGCGTCCAGAACTCATCCGTCACGCCCGTGCCGCCGACCACAGCGAGGGTCTGGTCAATCAGCAACAGCTTGCGGTGGTCCCGGTAGAGGTTGCGCATCCAGCGGCGCCAGCTCAGGCGGTTGTAGAAACGCAGGTCCACCCCGGCATCGATCAACCGTCGACGCAGGCCCAGGGTAAACGCCAGGCTGCCATAGTCATCGAACAGGCAACGTACCCGCACGCCACGCTCGGCCGCCCCGACCAAGGCCTGAACCATCGCCTCGGCACACGCGCCCGCCTCCACCAGATACAGCTCCAGCGCGACTTGCTGCTCGGCCTGGGCGATGCCCTCCAACATGCGCGGAAAGAAACTCGGACCGTCGATCATCAACTCGAAACGGTTGGCGCTGCGCCACGGGAACACTGCGCCGCTCATGTCAGCGCGCCGTGAAAATCAGTACCGCACCCACCGGTACCGACAGGCTGATCTGCGACAGCCCGGCGGCCTTGCGCAACGCGGCCACACCCGGCAGCAGATCGAAATCCTCGGCATGCACCACCAACGGCTCCAACGTCACCACTTGAAAGCGTCGGTCATCCAGACGGGTCGCCAGCAGTTCGGCACTGTAGGTCTGGGTCTTGCCGTGCAGCGTCACCGACAGCGGCAGGCGCAGCTCGTATTGCGCACCGGGGGCCAGGTCGTTGATCGGTTGCAGGTTGATCTGCGCATTGATCACCGCGTCCGGGAAGGTCTTGATCTCGAATAGCTCATTGCGCATGCGCTCGTCGCGCAGCGGAATACCGCTGTTGATCGACTCCAGCTCGACTTCCAACTGCGCCGCGCCTTTGCTGTCGACCTTGCCGTGCAGCACCAGGAAGCGCTGCACTTCGGCGATGTCGGTGTTTTTGGTGGTGACGAACGACAGGCGCGAGGACTCGTTGTCCAGGTACCAGTCGGCGTGGGCAGGCACGGCGGCAGCGGCCAGCAGCAGGACGGCCAGGGGTTTGAGCAGGGACATAAAGACTCTTGGGGCAAAAAACCTGGACGAACAGTAACAAAGACCTCCTGTAGGAGCGAGCTTGCTCGCGAAGGTTGCCAACGATGACGCGGGCATTCTGAATGAACGCGGTGCCTGTGAGTTCTTCGCGAGCAAGCTCGCTCCTACAGGGGAACGGTGGTCAGGCCAACGCCTGCTGCACATCGCGAATGGTCGATTCCAGGCTGGCCAGGTGCAGGCTCAGCACTCGTTCCACCGGTGCCTGATCCATCGGCCAATGCAGTGCCATGCTGCCTACCAACCGCCCGTTGGCCCGCACTGGCAAAGCCACTGCGCGAATCAGGAACGGCAGGCGCACCGGGTATTCCCAGTAGCCTTCGGTGCGCTGCCCGAAACCCTGGTGCTGGGATTGTTCACACGCACGATATTGATCGTCCTCCGCCACTCGCTCACGGCCGGCCAGGCGCTGTACTTCATCCGCCGACAATTGCGACAGGCACGCCTTGCCCATGGCCGAGTGAAACAGGCTGGCGTGTTGGCCGACGATCTGGCAGTTGTTCGGGTAGAGCTTGCGCAACACCGTGGGGATCGCGCTTTCCATCACTTCCAGGCGTTCGCCGTCGAAGCTCGACAAGTCCACCACCAGGCCGGTGCGCTCGCTGAGATCCAGCAGCCACGGCGCGGCGCTTTCCACCAATTGGCGCTTGAAACGCTGCTGGGTATCACCGAACAGGCGCCGGGCCCGCAGGCGGTAACGGCGGTCGCTGAGACCACGGTAAATCCAGCCCTGTTCCTGCAAGGTCAGCAGCATCCGCGAGACGGTGGCCTTGGGCAGGTGAGTCAGGTAGTGCAACTCTTCCAGCCCCAGCGCCTGATGCTCGCCGAGCAATTCGATGATCGCCAGTGCGCGCCCCACTGAGCGTACGGTTCCCGTCTCGGCGTCGCTGCCCATGTGTCGATCTCCTTGATGCCGATGGATGATCTGATTTCACAGCAAGATACAGGCCTGTCGCGACTCAGCCGGTCGGCGAGAGGCAAGCAGGCGGCCGCCGCTGCACCCAGCGAGTCAGCTGTTCGTGGGCGTACGCCAGTTGCAACACCGCCCTGTCCGCCTGGGCCGGGCCGATGATTTGCAGGCCCATGGGCAAGCCCTGCGGGTTGAAACCCACCGGCACGCTCATGCTCGGTAGACCGGCCAGCGTGGGACCAATCACCACTTCCATCCAGCGATGGTAGGTGTCCATCTCACGCCCTGCGACGAGGCGCGGCCAAGGTTGCTGTGCATCGAAAGGGAACACTTGGGCGGTGGGCAGCAACAGGAAATCGTAACGCTCGAACAGTTTGCCGAGGGCGCGGTACCAGTCGCTGCGGTTGACCGAAGCCTGGTAAACGTCCGCCGCACTCAGCTGCAATCCGCCCTGCACTTCCCATTGCGCCTCGGGCTTGAGCAGTGAACGTTTTTGCGGGTCAGCGTAGGCCGCGCCGAGAGAGCCCTGGATCAGCCAATGGCGGTGCACCAGCCAGGTCTGCCACAGGCGCGCCAGAGAGAATTCCGGTTGGCAGTGCTCGACCTCGCAACCCAGCGCAGCGAAGTCCTTGAGGGCTGATTCGCACAGGCTCATCACGCCGTCTTCCATCGGCAGATAACCGTTGTAATCCCCCAGCCAGCCGAGGCGCGCGCCCTTGAAGTCGCGCTGCAACGGCTCACCCAACACCGCCGGATCCTCCTTGAGCGACAGCGGCACCCGAGGGTCGTACCCCGCCTGCACACTCAGCAACTGAGCCACATCCGCCACGCTGCGACCCATCGGGCCTTCCGTGGCCAGTTGCTGGACGAACAGCTCCGGCGCCGGCCCGTGAGGCACCCGGCCCTGGGACGGGCGCAGGCCAAATACGTTATTGAACGCCGCCGGGTTTCGCAGCGAGCCCATCATGTCGCTGCCATCGGCCACCGGCAGCATGCGCAACGCCAGCGCCACTGCCGCGCCGCCGCTGCTGCCACCGGCCACGAGGCGCGGGTCATAGGCATTGCCGGTAGTGCCGAACACGCTGTTGTAGGTCTGCGAGCCCAGGCCGAATTCCGGTACGTTGGTCTTGCCGATGATGACCGCGCCACTGGCCCGCACCCGCGCCACGCTGATCGCATCTTCTTGAGGAATGTGCTCGGCAAACAGCGGCGAACCCAGGGTGGTGCGCAGGCCCTGGGTGGCCGCCAGGTCCTTGATGGCCTGGGGCATGCCGTGCATCCAGCCACGGGATTGGCCTTGGTCCAACTCGCGATCACGCTGCGCCGCTTCGGCCAGCACCTCCTCATGGGGACGCAGCGAGACCAGCGCATTCACCGTCGGGTTGAAGCGTTCAACCTGGGCCAGATACGCCTGCATCACCTCATGGCAAGACACCTGCCGCGCATGGATCGCCCGTGACAGTTCGATGGCATCCAGTTCAACAATACTCAAGGTTTCACCTCGCTGGAAAACGGCGCCGGTCGTTTCGCCCGCGGCGCCTCATGCATGCAGTAAGTGCCCAGCAGCGTCAGGACGCAAGCGAACAGCACATAAAATGCCGGGGCTACCGGCGTGCCCAGCACCTTGCTGAGCCAAGTGACGATCAACGGCGCAAAGCCCCCGAACACCATCACCGCCACGTTGTAGGCCACCGACACACCCGTGGAGCGTACTTCGATGGGAAACTGCTCGGCCAGGGCCGTCGGTGCCGGGCCGAAAAAGCCGCCGATGGCCGTGCACAACATCACCTGCATCACCAGCAAACGCTCGATGGATGGCGCCGCCGCGACCCACACATACAGCGGGTACACCATCACGAAAAACGCCAGGGTGAACGCCATCAATACCGGACGCCGACCCAGCCGATCCGACAACAGGCCGGACAGCGGAATCACCACGGTCATCAGCGCCACCGCGAACATTTGCACCATCAACACCTGGTCCAGCGGCAGGCCGAGGTTCTTGTGGGCGAAGGTCGGCATATTCACCAGCACCACGTAGAACGACACTGTTGCCCCACACGCCAGGCCCATCGACACGAGGATGCTGCGGCGGTGATCGCGGATGACGCCCATCAAGCTCGGTGCCGCACCCTTGGCCTGTTTGCGCGCCTCGATAAATTCCTCGGGATCTTCCATGTGCCGGCGCATCCACAAACCCACCGGACCGATCAGCAAGCCAAAGATGAACGGCAGGCGCCAGCCCCAGACCTCAAGGGTGTGCGGCTCGAAAAAGTGCGTCACCAACGCCACCATCGCCGCACCGCCGAACACCGCCAGGCACTGCCCCACCAACTGCCACGAACCGTACAACCCCTTGCGATGGGCCGGCGCGCTTTCCACCAGGAACGCCGTGGCACTGGCGTATTCGCCGCCGGTGGCAAAACCCTGGAGCATGCGCGCGACCACGATCAGCATCGGCGCGCCCATGCCGATGGCGGCGTAGCTGGGGGCGAAAGCGATCAGCGCGATGGAAATGGTCATCAACCGGATGATCAGTTGCATCGCAGCCTTGCGGCCTTTGCGGTCCGAATACATGCCCAGCAAAATTCCGCCCACGGGGCGCATGAAGAAGCCGACGCCAAACGTCGCCAGGGCCATCAGCAGCGACGCGTATTCATCCTCCGACGGGAAAAACTGCCGGGCGATGATGCTGGCGAGAAAGCCGTAGACGATGAAGTCATACCATTCGAGCGCATTGCCGATCACCGCCGCAACCACCTGGCGGGTGCGGGATACGCCCTGTTTTGCAGTCTGCATGAGGAACACTCCATTCAACCTATTGGGAAAGGGTCCAGCGGCAGAAAAAAGAGGTCGTCAGGCGGGCTTGAGCCAGCTCTCGGCCAACGCACCCCAGTAGGCGGCGCCGGTCAGCAGGATGTCGTCGTTGAAGTCATAGGCGGGGTTGTGAACCATCGGCCGCGAGACGCCGTTGCCGATAAACAGGTAGCTGCCGGGGCAGCGTTGCAGCATCCAGGCGAAGTCTTCGCTGCCCATCAGCTTGTTGGTGTTGCCATCTACAGCATCTTCGCCGAGCAAGGCGACGCCGACCTGGCGAGCGAATTCGGTTTCTTCGGCGTGGTTAACCAGCACCGGATAGGCCGGACGATGTTCGATCTGCGTGGTGCAACCGAAGCTCGCGGCCTGGGTCAGGATGATCGCCTTGACCCGCTCCAGCATCAGCTCACGCACGTTCGCATCCAGGGCACGCAGGCTCAGACGCAACAGTGCTTGCTGGGGAATCACGTTGGCCGCCTGGCCCGCTTGCAGCGCACCGACAGTCACCACGGCGGCTTCCTGGGCATTGATATTGCGCGCAACCACCGTCTGCAACGCCATGACCATACTGGCGGCGGCCACCAGCGGGTCCACCGTCAGGTGCGGCATGGAGCCGTGGCCGCCGACACCTTCGAGGGTCACGGTGAGCAAGTCTTGGGAGGCCATCATCGGCCCAACGCGCAGGCCTAGATGACCGGAGGGCAAGCCCGGCATGTTGTGCATGCCGAACAGTGCATCGCAGGGAAAGCGCTCCAGCAAGCCGTCGGCGAGCATGGCCTCGGCGCCGCCCTGGCCTTCTTCGGCGGGCTGGAAAATCAGGTTCAGGGTGCCGTCGAACTGCCGGGTCGCGGCCAGGTAACGGGCGGCGCCCAGCAGCATGGTGGTGTGGCCGTCATGGCCGCAGGCGTGCATGCAGCCGGCGTGTTGGCTGCTGTAGGTGGCACCGGTGTTTTCGATAATCGGCAAGGCGTCCATGTCGGCGCGAATCCCCAGCTTGCGCGCGCTGCTGCCATTGCGCAGCACGCCGACCACGCCGGTCTGGCCGATGCCGGTGTGGACTTCATAGCCCCAGCTTCTGAGAGATTGCGCCACGAGGGCGGAAGTGCGGTTTTCTTCAAAGCCCAGTTCGGGGTGGGCGTGAATGTCCTGACGCACGGCGTGCAGGTCGCTGGCGACATCGCTCAGCCAATCCAGGATGTGCTGGTGTGGGCTCATGGTGATTCTCCTCGCAGGCGGGTGTTCCCGTTCTTTTTCGTTGCACACCGCCAGATAACCGCGATGTGCGCAGGAGGACAATCAAAGGTGGTTCCACCCTGTGGAACCTCAGCACGGAGCATTAGACCTGCAGCCGGTGAGATCCTTGTGGTGAGGGGGCTTGTCCCCCGTTGGGCTGCGAAGCAGCCCCATCAAAGCGACTCATTTTTTCAGGTAAGACGCGGCGACAGGTTTTGGGGCCGCTGCGCAACCCAACGGGGGACAAGCCCCCTTGCCACAGAAAGCGCGACAGCCTGTAAATCCGCGTATCAGGGTGTGAGTCGGCAGCCCTCGCGTTGGCCCAGCCATTGGGCGCTGTGGGTGCGGCCCAGGCCGCTGGCGGTCACGAGGTGTTTTTCCGGGTTGTCGGTGAAGGCGCTGGTGGGCACGTATTGCTTCACATAACCCACGCAATAATCAGCGGGATTGCCTTCCACGTACCGGCACGAGCAGTACTCCTTGGCGGTGTAGGCGGCGATGATGTCGGGGAAGGCTTGCAGGTTGACCCGCTCGTGCCAGACCCAGCCGAGCAACACGAGCAGCAGCAGGATCAACAGGCTGATGAAGGGATGACGGCGGATCATGGTTGCACCGCCGCAAGGACGCGCTTGAGGAGTTCGTTGTGGCGATAGCTACCGTCGCGGTCGTCGCCGTAGCGCACGATCACCAGGTGTTCATCGGGCATCACGTAGAGCGCTTGGCCCCAATGGCCGAGGGCGGCGAAGGTGTCGGCGGGCGCGTCTGGCCAGGGTTTGGCGGCGCCTTGCACTTCGCGGTTGAGCCACCATTGGCCGCCGGGGACGGCTTCATCCTGGCCGGGCTTGTAGCGGTCGAAGGGTTGGCGGTTGAACGTGACCCACTCTTTGGGCAGCAGTTGGCGATCGCCCCAGCGGCCATCGCGCTGCATCAGCAGGCCTACGCGCGCCAGGTCGCGGGCGGTGAGGTAGGCGTATGAAGAGGCGACGAAGGTTTCGTCGGCGTCGCTTTCCCAGGTGGCGTTGCGGATGCCCAGCGGCTGGAACAGAGCGGTCCATGGGTAGTCGACGTAGGCTTTGTGGCCGAGCATGCCTTTGAGGGTGGCGGACAAGATATTGCTGTCGCCGCTGGAATAGCGGAATGCCTGTCCGGGGGCGCTGAAGGTGGCGGTGTCGGCGGTGAATTCGGCCATGTCGTGGCGGCCGCGGGTATAGAGCATTGCGACCACCGAGGATTTCAGTGGGGCGAATTCGTAGTCTTCCTGCCAGTCGAGGCCTGAGGCCCAGTGCAGGAGGTCGGCCATGGTTACGCTGGGGTGTTGTTTCATGGGTGGGTAAAAGCGTGCGGCGGGGTCGGAGAGTTTGAAACGGTTTTCGCCGAATGCCACGCCGAGTACCGTGGCCATCAGGCTTTTGCTGATGGACCAGGTGAGGTGCGGGGTGTTGGCGGTGGTGGGGGCGGCGTAGCGTTCGTAGATGATTTGGCCGTCGCGGATGACCAGCAGAGCATCGGTGCGGATGCCTTTGCGGGTGGTGTCGTCGCGGGGTGGGAACGCGTAGTCATCCAGGGCCTGGGTGGCCGGGCTGGTTAGTTGCTGGCCTTGTGTCCAGTCTTTGGACGGCCAGGTTTCGGCGTGGGCCGTCAGGGTGAACAGCAGCGCGGCGTAGAGCAGGCCTTTGAACATGGACTTTGAGACTCAGGGCATTCAAGCCCGCGAGGCTAGCCCAGGGGGATGACGGTTTTGTTACGGGCCCTGGGGGGAGTACATATCCGTTATTTGGGTGATGGCTGATATGGGTTCCGCTCTTACAGCGGCTCACTTTTGAAGAGCGCAAAAGTAAGCAAAACGCTCTTGCCCCACCACTCGGCACCTCGCTT